>JAYSRH010000378.1:0-7969 GCA_043721115.1 Fibrobacteria bacterium
AGCAGGCATTGATACTGCGAAAAATGGTGTTGGACCTGTCCTTGAATATCCGTCTCGAAATCGTCGAAACGGTGCGTGAACCTTCCGGGCTTGCCTTAAGTTCGCGCAATGCATACTTGAGTCCGGATGAAAAAGTGCGGGCCACAGCGCTGTTTCGTGGGTTGAATAGAGCGCAAGCCGCTTATGCAAACGGTGAACGGTCAGCGGAGAATTTACAGGGCCTGGTTCAAGAGGAAATCAATGCGGCTCACCCGAATCGCATCGATTATATCCAGGTGGTATCGCAAGGCCTGCTTCAACCCGTAAAGTTCATTTCAGAACCTGTAGTTTTGGCCTTGGCCGTTTATTTCGGAAAAACGCGACTCATCGACAATATTCTCCTCGGATAAATAGATATTACACAAGTCACGAACTTTCTTGACCCTGCCCTTTAACCACCCCTTTTATAGATAATCGGGGTGATGCCCTTCCACTACCTATTTTTCTTGGCGAAATCCTTCATCACTTGGACCAAAGCATCGATGCCGTCCAACTCCATAGCGTTGTAAATGGAAGCGCGGAAACCACCCACGGATCGATGACCTTTGAGACCGGAGAGTCCAGCCGCCTCTGCAGCTTTGCCGAACTCATTTTCCAGCTCGGGCTTTTCCATTACAAAGGTGACATTCATGCGGGAACGATCTTCCTTGGCGCAGGTAGCTTTGAACAGCGGATTTTCATCGATTTCCAAATACAGTCTTCCGGCCTTCTCTTCATTTTTCTTTTGCATGGCGGACACGCCACCCATTTGTTTGACCCAGCGCAAGGTTTCCATGGCCATGTAAACGGCAAAGACCGGAGGAGTATTGTACATAGACTCCCCCTCGATATGGATTTTGTAATCCAGCATAGATGGAATCTTGCGTTTGACTTTACCCAAAAGCTCATCCTTAACGATGACTAAAGTGGTTCCGGCAACGCCCATGTTCTTTTGAGCTCCAGCATAAATAAGGCCGAACTTGGAGACATCCACCGGGCGGCTGAAAATATCGCTGGACATATCGGCGATAAGGGGCACGGGCGAGTCCGGAAAGGTTTGCAACTGCGTGCCGTAAATGGTGTTGTTGGACGTTACATGGAAGTAACGGGCATCCTTTGGTATTTCATATGTTTTGGGAATAAAGGTATAGTTGGCATCTTTGGAAGATGCCACCACTTTGACGTTTCCGAATAACTTGGCCTCTTTAAGGGCTTTATTGGCCCACATACCGGTCTCGAGATACGCGGCCGTCTCCCCTTCATCAAGCAGATTATAGGGAATCATCGCGAATTGCAAGCTGGCTCCACCTTGCAAAAAGGCCACGGAATATCCGGCGGGAACCTGGAGGATTTCTTTGACCAACTTGATGGCTTCATCCATCACGGCCACAAATTCCTTGCTGCGATGTGAGATTTCCAGAAGAGAAAGTCCCATCCCATTGAATTCAAGGCAGGCGCGCGAACCGGCTTCCATGGCTTGTCTGGGGAGAACGGATGGGCCAGAGCTGAAATTGTAAATCTTTTGCATTTTTGGTTCCTTTGGTTCTTATTGAACGGTTTCTAAAGTAAAACTTGATACGGAGAGCTTCTAGATCCCAAAACGTGCGATGGCAGTGGTTTGAATGCCGCCACGCGCATTAAATACTCCGCGCACTTCCATACTTTTGGGTGCACAGGCCTTGACGCAATCACCGAGTACCCGGTTGACCACATGTTCATGAAAAATCCCTAGGTCTCTGAAAAAAAGAAAATATTCTTTCAAACTTTTCAGTTCCAGGCAGAGCTTTTGCGGCATATATATGATTTCCAAGGTAGCGAAATCCGGCAAACCCGTTTTCGGGCATATGCACGTGAACTCGGGGATGGCTACTTCCAAACGGGTATTGCTGCCCGGATATTGGAATTCCCACGCTTCGATTTCAGGCGTCGACAACGACGCAATATCCTTTTGCAGACCTTGGTATGTGGACTCGATCATGTTATTCATTCTCCTTAATAGTACCCATCAACAAATCAGATTTCATTTAGTCGTACTTCGATTCAAAAAACCTGGATTCAAAGATCCTGTAGTGCCACTATTTTTTGTTCCCCGGATTGCATATTCTTGACTTCATAAAAACCGAGCGGCGCCTTGTCGGAACCGAAAAACAGGACGCACTTGGCGGCTTGATCATTCGCCTGACCCATTTGCTTTTTAAATTTTTCTCCGGATAGTGAATAGCCTACCCTCCGGCCATGGACTCTAAGGCGTTGGGCCAGTCCAAGGAGATCCGGTTTGGGCAATTTATCGGCAGCGGGATCGACATCCAAAAGGAAATAATCAATAGGATCGCGGCCTTCCTTCAGCAAGCCTTTTTCCCTCAGTAGATCGCCGAGTACCACATCCCCCATGCCAAAACCCACTCCAGTCAAGGACAGCCCGCCCAAACTGGCCAGGAGATTGTCATAGCGCCCACCACCGGCAATGGCCCGCATACTTTTAACCTTGTCATAGACTTCAAAGACGATGCCGGTATAGTAGGCTAGTCCGCGGACCACGGACAAATCCAATTTCAAATACTCGCCGTATCCTAAAAGGTTCATGTAGTCGAACACTTTTTCCAATTCCCGCAAGCCAGCCGAAGTAGGTTCAGAAAGTGCAGTATCGGAAGGTGTGGCGTTTGGAAAATACACTTGCAAATCAGCCAGGCTTTTGCACTGGAAGAACGCGTCCAATGCCGCGACGACTTCGGCAGTTAGCCCTTCTTTTTCCAAAAGTTTGCGGAATTCCTCTGGACCGATTTTATCGCGCTTATCCAATGCGGCATACACAGGCGGTTTCTTTTCGGCGGGAATACCTTGACCGTCCAGAAACTCGGACAGTAGCTTGCGACTGGAAATCCGAATGGAAAAGTCCTCCGCGGCCAATCCGAATTTCTTAAGCATCTCGACGATGGCAGATAACAAATCCACTTCGGCCGCAATTCCCTCGCAGCCGATGATGTCCATATTCAACTGGAAAAACTCGCGCAGGCGGCCCCGTTGGGACTTTTCGTATCGAAACAGACGGGGCATCGAAAACCAGCGCAACGGCAGCTTGAGGCTATTGCCTTTCTGATTGACCATGCGGGCCAGGCTGGGTGTCATTTCCGGCCGAAGCGCCATATCGCGATCGCCCTTGTCCTTGAAGTTGTAAAGCTGAGTTACAATTTCCTGGCCGGATTTCTCCGTGAACAACTCCAAGTGTTCAAAGGTCGGCCCTTCATATTCCTCAAATCCAAAATCCAAACAGGCGGCACGCCACCCGTTGAAAAGCTGATTTTGCACCCGCATCTCTTCAGGGTAAAAATCCCTTGTGCCTTTGGGTGTTTGCAGTGGCATAGACGCGCTCATGGAGTATTAAAATTCGGTGGAATCAGGTTAAGCATCCTGGCAAATTAGCTAATGTCACAGCTACTCCAAATACCCTCTGAAAATCGTATTCCTACTGGCTTTCCAGCTTGGAATAGCCCGTTAAAATTCCTAGATTCCAGGCTCTGTAAATAGGATTGGATCGATTTGATTTTTAGGCTGCAAAAACCAACTTTTCCTCCTGCCGAATGAAGATAATTGTCACCAACGACGATGGCATAGACAGCCCCGTTCTGACCGTATTGGCCAATGCACTGAGCCTGGAACATGATGTGCAAGTTGTTGCACCGGCCCAAGATCAAAGCGGCATGTCCCATTCCTTCACACATGGCATCGATCACCACTTGGCTTATCGGCAAGACGCCCTGGTTCCTTACCCGAAATATCAAGTAAGTGGCACGCCCTGTGATTGCATCAAATTCGCTATCGCCCATTTGCAAACTACCGGAAAGGTCGATTTGGTCCTATCTGGGATCAATCTCGGCGAGAATGCGGGTATGAGTACGATTTACTCCGGCACAGTAGGCGCAGCGCGGGAAGGTGCCATGTGGGGCATTCCATCCATTGCCGTATCCGTGTGGAAAAACACACCGGATAGGCTAGAACATGCCGTGGCGTGGCTGGTCAAATTGTTGCGGAAAACCAACCCGCTTCCAATACGAGCCGGTGGCCTTTGGAACATCAATTTTCCATCCTGTGAGCCTGCCTTGATTGAAGGTGTGGAGTTTACCAGCATGAGCACGGTAATGTTCGTGGACAGTTACGAACCCGTTCAAACCGAGCACGGCCTTACGCGCTTCCGCTTGGTAGGTTATAAACCCGGGGATCGATTCCAACCCGGCAGCGATGATTATGCATTATCCAGGAACCGTATTTCCATAACGCCATTGCAGATTGACCAATCCGATTCCGAAGAAAAACGGAGACTTGTCGGATTGAATCTAAAATCCTATTGGGATGCACTGTAACGTGCAGAATACCTGAGGAGAGCCCATGACTACACCGATTACATCCGCATCCGGAAACGACCGCATCATCAATACGATGATAGAGGAGGAAATGAAGATTTCCTATCTCAGGTATTCCATGTCCGTAATCGTCTCGCGCGCCTTGCCAGATGCCCGCGACGGCCTCAAACCCGTGCACAGACGCATCCTGTACGGCATGGACACGCTTTCCTTATACCAGGATCGCCCATACAAAAAATCCGCCAATATCGTTGGTGAGGTGATGGGCAAGTACCATCCCCATGGCGATGCGTCCATTTACGATTCCATCGTACGTATGGCCCAGGAATTTTCCATGCGCTATCCCTTGGTGGATGGTCAAGGCAATTTCGGTTCCATCGATGGGGACCCTCCAGCCGCTATGCGGTATACTGAGGCCCGCATGAAAGCGTTTGCCGAACTCATGCTCCAGGATTTGGACAAGGAAACGGTGGATTGGTCTCCCAATTACGATTCCTCCCTAGAAGAGCCCAAAGTACTCCCATCTGCCTTTCCCAATCTGCTCGTCAACGGCAGTACCGGCATTGCCGTGGGCATGGCCACCAATATTCCTCCGCACAATCTCAACGAAGTCGTCAATGCGTGCCTGGCAATGCTCGCGAATCCGGAAATCGGAGATGAAGAACTGATCACTCATGTCAGTGGACCCGACTTCCCCACCGGTGGCATTATCCATGGCCGAAACGGAATCCGCGCAGCCTATTTGACCGGCCGCGGCAAAGTCCTGGTGCGCGCAAAGCATCATATTGAGCAACGCGAAAACCGCACCCGCATCGTCGTCACGGAAATTCCTTTCCAGGTCAACAAATCCAATCTTCTCGAAAAAATGGCTTCGCTCGTGCGCGACAAAATCGTGGAAGGCATCTCCGATTTACGCGATGAAAGCGACAAGGATGGGATGAGCATCATCATTGAGCTCAAGCGCGATGCCTTCCCGGATATCATTCTCAACCTCCTGTACAAACACACTCAGTTGCAGGATACCTTTTCGATTCACAACCTTGCCTTATCCGGTGGACGCCCGCGTACTTTAAGCCTGCGTGAACTGATCCGCCTCTTTATCGATCATCGCCATGAAGTGGTCGAACGACGCACGCGTTTCCAACTCCGCAAAGCTGAAGAACGAGCCCATATCCTGGAAGGCTTGCGCATCGCCCTCGACCATATCGACGAAATCATCAAGTTGATTCGTGCTTCCGAAACTACCGCCCTGGCCCGTGCAGGACTGATGGAAAACTTCTCCCTCTCCGAAATCCAAGCCGATGCCATTCTGGAAATGCGCCTGCAACGCCTGACAGGATTGGAACGCGATAAAATTGAACAGGAGTATCAGGAATTGGTGCTGCTGATTGCCGACCTCAAGGACATTCTGGCCAATCGTGAACGCCGCGTCGCCATCATCTCCCAAGAATTGCGGGAAATCGTACTCAAGCACGGAGACGGACGCCGCACCCAAATCGAAGATGCCGCAGACGACATCACCTACCTCGACCTTATTGCCAATGAGCCCATGGTGGTTACCGTATCGCATACCGGCTATATCAAACGCATCGGAACGGATGCGTACAAGATTCAAGGCCGTGGCGGCAAGGGCATTTCTGCCACCGGTCTCAAGGATGAAGATTTTGTCGAACATCTCTTTATCGCTTGGGCGCATAGCTACATCCTCGTATTCACCAATATGGGACGCTGCCATTGGCTCAAGGTGTACGAATTGCCGGAAGCGGCCCGCACCTCCAAGGGCAAAGCCCTGGTTAATTTCATCAACCTGCAAGAGGGCGAACAGGTCAGCGCCTTCGTACCCGTAAAGGATTTCGAAGATGCCCGTTCCATTGTGCTGGTCACGGACAAGGGTATCATTAACAAAATGTCGCTGGATTCCTTCTCCCGTCCGCGCACCAATGGCATCAATGCTTTGACCTTGGATGAAGGCGACAGCCTCACGCAAGTGGTCTTGGCCTCGGAAGCCGATGATGTCATGATTGGAACAAAGCTAGGCCAAGCCATCCGCTTCGCCATGTCCAAATTCCGCCAAACCGGCCGCGGTACCCGTGGGGTCAGAGGCATTTCGCTTGACGACGGCGATGGCGTCATTGGCATGATCGTGGTTGAAAAAGGTTGCGCGGTTCTGACCATCACGGAAAAAGGCTATGGCAAACGGTCGGATCCGGACGAGTACCGGATTACCGGTCGCGGTGGCAAAGGGGTTCGTAATATCAAAATTACGGAGAAGAACGGTCCGGCAATTTGTATCGAATCCGTGCGCGAAGGACAAGAAATCTTGGTCATCACCAAGGAAGGCAATGTCATTCGCCTGCAAGTAGCCGACATCAGCGTGATTGGACGGGATACCCAAGGAGTGCGCGTCATTCGCACCAATGAGGCTGATTTGGTGACGGATGTGGCTGTGGTTGAAAGCGAAGACGTGGATCCCACTGTGTTGGAAACGGAAGAAAGCCTAAAGGCGGGAATCGCCGAAGCCGCTGCCCGCTTGGCTGGAAATGCCGTGGAAGGAAGTCCGGAATCGGACACGAGTGATATGGAAGGGGAAACGGGAGAACGCGATGAGGATTCGGAAACCGTTTAAACCCAGATCCATTCTTCTTCCTTTTTTGGTCGCTGGAACCCTCCTGTGGCCAGAGCTTGGTTGGGCTATCCACTTTCCTGATAGTGTTGATTACTTAAAAGAGTACCATCTCGCTGCCCGTAAAGATGGAAAGCCCATTGATTTGTACCATCGTGTCAACGGGGATTCTGCCAGCCTCCATCTGGACTGGAAAGGCAAGGCGCCGATTGCAGCCCGCTTTGAACAAGGTTTTGAGTTCGCACCGGACAGCTTTACAGCACTCACATCCGCATTTGGTGGAGGTGGCGCTTGGCATGAATTGCCGCTTGTGAAAGAAGACTCGTCCTTGGCTAAAACCTACCATGGACTGGAACAGCAATGGGTGCTCAAAGGGTATGGCGGAGAAAAAGGTTGGGTTGGCTCCGGCTTACACCGCGGGCGGTTTTTCCTGGTTTTCAGAGAAACGGCGCCTGTGCTCAAACCACCACAAACATTCGGTCCTTTACACCTTGGCCGCAATTTTTTTGCGAGCTTAGACAGCTCTTCGGAATGGTTGCATGTTCCCTGCAAAGAGATTCGTCCGGGAACCCACCCCGTTTGTTTTATCCCTGGCCAGGATTTTCACAACCGCATTCGTATCAGCATCCAGCGCCAAACGCCAATGTTGCTGGATCTTTGGTGGGAAGAAGGGGAAAGTGGCTCGCTATTGGCGATAAAAGACGCCTTGCATTCCATTCCCGACCTGTCCCAATCAGAATATGCTCAGGATTTGTCGAACATGCTGCTAGGTGAGGCACAACTTTTTTTAGTGAAGGTGACCCAGCGGTTTCCCAGCTTATTCAACTGGCCTTCCTGGCAATGGCAAGATTGCAAAGCGGGTCGCATACCAAAGGAGACGCTTTTGGATTGCATTCACCATCCGGAAACCATGGGGGAATTTCTTCCCGCTTTTCGCTTTAAAGACCAAGCTGGTGTTCGGTTAAATGTA
>JAYSRH010000379.1:0-7959 GCA_043721115.1 Fibrobacteria bacterium
CATTTAAAGCAGCGGGTCATTTCCAAGGCCGTGGTTTTAGCGCCAACTGGCGTGGCTGCCGTGCACGTGGGTGGACAAACCATCCATTCCTTTTTTCGCTTTCCACCCCAGGTGTTGTTTCCAGAAGCGGTGGCAAAACAAGGCGGCGGCGCCATGTATCGGAAATTAAGCACGCTTATAATCGATGAAGTGTCCATGGTACGAGCGGATATTATCGATGCCATGGATATTTTCCTGCGCAGTCATGGACCTGAGCCCGGCCTGCCCTTTGGGGGCGTACAGATGGTTTTCTTCGGAGATCTGCATCAGCTTCCCCCGGTTGTTTCACCACATGAATCCGAAGCTTTCCGATCATTGTATGAAAGCCCCTGGTTCTTCAAAGCCCAGGTATTCTCCCAGTTACCCTTCGACAGGGTAGAACTGAAAAAGGTGTATCGACAGAAGGAGAAAAACTTCCTGTCCCTTCTCAATGCGGTGCGCGGTGGTGAAGCGGAAGCCGAAGATCTCGAAGCCCTAAACGTCCGTCTGGATAGCGCCTTCCAGCCCGATACGGCCGATCCCTGCATCACCTTAACCGCCACCAATCTCACGGCTGATCGCGTAAACGCGCAAAGGTTGGCTACCTTGACGTCGCCTCTGGCTCAGTATCATGCGCAGGTGGAAGGCGAGTTCGACAACCGCGCTTTTCCTACCGATGCGCAGCTAAGCCTTAAAGCGGGCGCACAAGTGATGTTCTTGAAAAACCATGCCCAAGGCCATTGGGTCAATGGAACACTCGGAGTGGTGGTGGCGATGGAAGAGGAATCAATTTGGGTGGATATCCCCGGCCGTTTGCCCGTACCCGGTGCTTTGGGTTCCGTGCGTGTAGAAAAGGTGAGTTGGGAAAGCGTGCGCTATGCTCTTGACCCGGTAACCGGTCGGCCGACACCTAAAACGGTGGGATGGTTTAAACAATTTCCGCTTAAGCTTGCCTGGGCCATGACTATACACAAAAGTCAGGGAAAGACGTTTGACCGGGTCATCATTGACCTGGGTTCAGGTGCTTTTGCGCACGGCCAATCCTATGTGGCTTTAAGCCGCTGCACCACGTTGGAAGGCATTACGTTGCGGAAACCCTTAAGTGGAAGGGATTTGTGGTTGGATCCGGAAGTGCGCGAGTTTTTGGCGTGACAGTATGTTGGGATTAAAACTCAGAACCGATCCCAGCTGGGCCGTCTTGGTGGAAGGCAGTATATCTGAAGTTCTCATCGATCATGCTTGGTGCGAACTGAAAGCGGCGACTAACGCCATCAGCATTATTACCCAAAACCCAGAACGCACCGAATTGGTGGCGGACCTTTCAATCATCGCTCAAGAGGAGATGTCCCATTTCCAATTGGTGCATGACATGCTAAAAGCGAGAGGCGTGAAACTCGGTCGTGAACGGAAAGATGAATATGTGAACGCTCTCCTTAGATTTATGAAAAAGGACGGAAGTCGTTTATCGGCCCTTGTAGACCGGTTGCTATTTGCCGCTATGATAGAAGCCAGAAGCTGCGAACGGTTCCGGGTTTTGTCGGAACATTTGAAAGATCCGGAACTGGTGAAATTTTATCGGGAATTAATGGTTTCCGAAGCCAACCATTTCACCATTTTCCTAAGCCATGCCAGAAAATTCGAATCGTCCATTGGAGTGGAAAACCGCTGGAGGGAATGGCTCGAATTTGAGGACAGTATCATTCCAAATTATGGTACCAGCAGTGCGGTACATGGCTAGTTTTTTTTCCAGTTTAGGCTCAGTGGGCCTGCACGTGCCCGCATAGGATATTTTCACAATCTGGGTATTATCGGCAACGCCAAATAATGTCCAGCCGAATCCAACGTCAGAACTTGAAAGGCCCGAGTCGCGCGGGTGGAAGAGTAGTTAGGCCAGTATTCCATTTGGAGGTATTGGTTGGAGCGGAAGGATTTTTATTTCCCGAAAAAACGGTGTTGTTGCCTACAAAGTAAGGCCAACCTTCGAACCCGGGAGTTTTGCGTAGGTTCACTTCCTCACGAACAGCTGTAGACATGACATCAGGCCCAACGTCGCCCCAAGCCACCCACCGGCGCACCGGGTCCAGGGCCATGCTGTAATTGTTCCGCGTGCCCTTGATGTAAATTTCAGACAAAACTTTGCTCGTGTCCAAATAATCCTGGTTGCCCGTCAATGGACAGTAATACTTTTTCACTATTCATCAATATGGTATCGCCCACTACCGTGAACCTGGAAACCCTAAAGGTGGGCACATTGGCCGGCAACGGGGACCAATGCACGTAGAGCCAATGGTTGCTTTTGAAATTGGGATCCAAGGCAATACTCGTCACACCTTCTTCGACACGCTTGAAATTTGTTACTGTCAAATAATCAGATTCGTCACCGCCCCAATTGGGTAGGTTGACCAAGGTCTTTACGGTTTTGGTAGCTGCGGAATACCGTTTGATATTTCCTGGCCGGATTTCCGTAAAATAAATATCCACATTTCCTTGCGCATCCATGTCGAAATCCATTTTGTCCGGCTCCGCAAGACTAGGATCCGGTGACTTACCATGCTGCATGAGGACGGTATACTGGAAATCTGCATCCGTGATTGGGGCCGGGCACCCAGGGTAGGTCCAGGACTGGGCCTTCAAAAGATGGGGAGGGAAAAAAGCTGAACTTTGATTTTGGGTTGAGGTGGGGGGTGCGTCAACTAGCGACTGTATTCCGTTTTCTCCTCTGAATTGCGTATGTTGCGAAAAACTCCCAGCTTATTACATTTCAGACTGGACAATTGAATAATTGAGAAAAAGTCATGAAGACAAATATGAAATTTTCCCCATTAATCTGTGCGGTTTTCATTGGCTGCAGCTATCTAAAACCAATTCCAAAAGCGTGCAAATTTGTAGGTCGGCTGATAGAGTCCTTTCAGAGGAATTGGCGAGGGTATTTCCATCAGCAACGATTATAAAAGTCGCTCCAGATTCAATTATTAAGTACAACGAAGGGCGGACAACTGTCTTTAAGTGTACGGTTGAAGGATTTGCAAGGACCGTTCCCCGTGAGATTGTTTCTGAAACTTTAAATGTATTGTTCATGATTTCAACTTTTGCGCTTAACATGGAATTCCCGATTCAAACCACACGCAATGTTTATCTCGAAATCCTTAAGCTGGGCTTTAATCAAATTGTCACTTTGAATCACAAGGATATGCTCTCTGCACTTGAACAGGAAGATCTTCAATTTCAAATACGGAAAATTTTAGACCCTAGCTGGAAGGGTTGAATCTATCGTTTGCGGCGCAGGGTAAATAGCAGTAAGCCAGTCCAAATTAGACCGAAGGCTGCGGCGTGCCATCTGGTGAAGGGCTCGTGAAACCAGACAACGGCGATTACCAATTGAATACTTGGGCTTAAGTACTGGAAAAAACCCAGTATGGATAACGGCAATCTTTTTGCCGCCCCGTTGAAAAAGAAAAGTGGAGCAAGGGTTATAATACCTGTACCGAGAAGGAGACTGGTGGTTTTTCCGCCTTCGGTAATGGCTTGCGGCTCAGATCCGAACGCGAGATAGACCAAGTAGCCAATTGCTAGCGGAACCAACCAAAGTGTTTCCACGCCAAGCCCTGCCAAAGAATCGACGGCTATTTTTTTCTTTACAAAGCCATAGAATGCAAATGTGGAGGCCAGTCCTAGGGCTACCCAGGGAAGCCCCTGGTGTTGCCAGCCCAATACCAAAACTCCCAAACCGGCCAAAAGTACGGCAGTGATTTGGACTCGATTTAATCGTTCACCCAGGGCGAGTACACCAAGCCCGATGCTCAGGAGGGGATTGATATAGTAGCCTAAACTGGCTTGCACCAATTCACCCCGGTAAACGGCAAGAATGTAAATGGACCAATTGGCGCCGATGAGTAAGGAGCTTAAGCCCAAAAGGTAGCGTTGGCGGCGGTTGGCTAGAGCTGAACGAAAATCTCTGAACCGACCAGTGGCTCCCAGCAAAAGGATTATAGTGACTAAGGACCAGAGTACCCGGTGGGCCAGAACTTGGCTTAGGGGAATGGCATGTAGGGCCTTCCAGTATATTGGTAGCAAGCCCCATAGGGTATAGGCCACCAAGGCGTAAAGCGTGCCGGAGTGAGACAATGACTTGGAAGGTGGAATTTGCTTCAAGATTGAGGAAAGATACTCAACTTAAAAAGAGGAAAGGCCTTACATTTTGGAAATGCGAATATCCCCATCCCCTTTACTGTCTTTGCTGCTGTGCTTTTTTACCCTCCCAACACGTGCCACTCAATTCTTTGTAGACAGCCGCAATGGCGCAGACTCCAATTCCGGGCTATCCTTGACCACTGCTTGGAAAAGTATGGCATCTATTCGCGCTCACGCCTTTGTGGCCGGAGACACCGTAAGTTTTGTGGCGGGATCGGCCTTCACCGAGATACTGACCATCAATAACACTGGAGCGCAAGGAAATCCGATTCTTTTCCGATCCACCGGAGCCGGTCCCAAGCCACGGTTTACGGGCCATGGTATTCAGCTGAACGCGAGTTGGGTGGTGGTGGAAAGCCTGACCGTCGCGAATGTGGCCAATCTGGGAATTGTGATCAATGCGGGAGCCATTCATAATGAGATACGCGGCTGTGAAATTACCATTTGCGGCGGGGGAATGTGGATTTCGGGTACCGACAATTTGATCACGAAAAATTATATCCACGATCTCGTCATGGTGACCAACGATCCGGCCCCGGACAATGACGCCGGAGCTGTCGGCATCTGGATGGCAGCCTCGCGAGTGGAAATTTCCTACAACACCTTAGTGAATTGCAAAGGATCAAGTTACGACTATGTGTTGGACGGGGGTGCAGTGGAATGGTGGGCGGATGGAGTTGTGCTTAGCGACTGCTACGTGCACCACAATTTTGCCACGGGCTGTGAGGGGTTTATGGAGTCGGGAGGACGCACCGGCGGAGGCGTTTCAAATTCCCGGGTGGCGTATAACGTGGCCGTGAACAATGGATGGTTTGGTTTGTTCAATACCACCGGCCAATATGCGGTAGCCTTTAATAATTTTTCAGTGGATCACAATACAATCATCCAAACCCAACCTCATGCGGGCTGGGGAGCGACTCGATCCATTTATTTCTTCAATACCACTCCTATGTCCGTTAGCCTTCGGAATAACATTTTCCATCTGAATAATTGGTACGTAACGGACAATCCAAACATCACCCACACCAACAACCTCTTTTCTCTGACTGGAGGGGGACTGGGCTTCACCCAACATGGCACGGAAAAAACCGGAAATCCATTGTTCGTGAATTTTGACGGGGGTAATTATGATCTTTTAGTTGGAAGTCCCGCCATCAATATCGGCATGGAATTGGGTTATCCTAAGGATTATATGGGGCGTCCCGCTTTGTACGGCACGCATCCGGATGCAGGTGCATTTGAATATCAGGGGCCCGCTTTAATAAACAGAATGCCGATCCAAATCCAGCCGAACCAGCACAGTGATGTTTCCAATGGACATCGGATTTATGATTTGACGGGAAAACGTCACAGGAATATTTCGCGACGCGGGTATTTCTTTACTCCATAAAAATTCCCGGTTCAATCCCCTTTTCGATCCCCTTTTCGTGTTACCCATTTAGACTCGCCTCGCTCTAATCCTACAAGTGTCCTATCAACTAAGTTCATTAAACCTTTCCAGGAGTAATCAAGCATGCGTAGCCTTCATTTATTGAGTCAAAAATCATTTTCATTTTTCGCGGGGCTGATATTGTTGTTCGCTGCGTTCCCTTCGGCGCAGGATGTTTACACGGGAGTTTGGCGATCCGGAAACAGTGGTTATTACTTGTGGGCGGGTGTGAGCTGGTCGGAATTCAATACCAAGTGGAGCGACTTAGGTGGGAAAAATTTACGCCTAATTAGTATTAAAACGTATACGGTTGGTGGGGTGCGCAAATGGACGGGAGTATGGGAAGGAGGAACAGATGGGTATGCGCTTACGCCTCTGCATCTTACGTGGTCGGCGTTCAACACATTTTGGAGCGACAATAGCAAGAAGGGGCTCCGGCTCATTCAAATTGAAACATACGTCGATAATGGAACCACCTATTTCATGGGTGTTTTTCGGGCCGGTAATGACGGCTATGCGCTCACTCCCCTTAACCTGGACTGGTCTGCGTTCAACACGTTTTGGGGGACGGCCAGCAGTCAAGGATTGCGGCTCATAAATATTGAATCGTACATGAATGGGAGCACCCGATGTTTTCTGGGTGTATTCCGCGGTGGAACTGGAGGATATGTCTTATCCCCATATGGGAAAGATTGGAATCAATTCGTCACGTATTGGAAAGATCTCGGAGCCCAGAATGAACGACTGATTGATGTGGAGTCTTTTGTGGAAAACGGGAAAAGAATTTACCTCGGTGTTTGGCGTGAAGGCGCGGATGGCTATTCCCTCTGGGGTGGTGTGGATTGGGAAAGTTTTACTTCAAAGTGGGCTGAAAATGGCGCAGCTGGATTGCGTCTGATTGATTTGGAAACCTTTGCGGGAAGCTGTGATCCCAATTGCCTAAACCATGTCCTGATGCCCGATAATCCGGCCACAGTGGGGCGCGATGGCTATGATTACGGGATTACTGCAGGAGCCATCCACTGCGAAGGAAGTCCTACTGCCTGCCCCGTTGCAAATCCTGGCGACGCGGTTATTTATAGCTGGCCGAAATTAAAAATCGGGTCTGCGGTTTATTCCCGGAACTCGGCGCTCTATGACGCAAAAGATCCGATTTTCACTTTGCCATTTAAAATCCCCGCTGCGGACCTTTGGCATAATTCGTGGCTGTATAGTCCGGGATCCTGGCATCATGCCATTGACTACCAACGGAACGACAAAAAGACTTTCGAAATTGTGGCAGCGGCGCCAGGCAAAGTCATCCATATTGGTTGGGACTGGTGGTCGGGAAATACCATGGTTATCAGTCATGACGTCGGCCTCAAGAAAGACGTATATCGCACCATTTATATGCATTTGCAAAACGATCCCTATAATGATTGCGATAATGCATGGAATAAAACCATGCCGAACTTCAATGCTACGGATAAAGCCACGTATTCAACCTATCTGAACAATACCGGCTGCTCGCAAAGCGCCGCCTTCCGCAACCCAAAATCCGATTGGTGGGGCGTGAGCGCGAAAAAAATCGACATGACGCTTTTGGGAACGAACGTGGTGGCGGGTCAAACCATCGCCTATAGCGGCAGCACGGGCCCAGGTGGATGCGGTTGTATGGGAGGCGGAACAGGCCCCAACACCCATTTGCATATTTTCTTTGCCCACCGGGATCCAATAGACAGCAAATGGTACTTCATCGACCCCTATGGAATTTATTCCTATCCGGATTTTTATCCTGCACCTGTGGATGGAGTAATCAACAAGGCCTGCGTGCGTTATCCAATCAGCTGGAAAACTGGGAATCCGACCTATGCCCCATAAAAATTCCCTTTGAAGCGCAAGTGAAACCGTGGCCAGGAACCCCCTGGCTCGGTTTTATTGGTTAGAATCTCTAGAGGATGGGATCCACTCCCAAGCTTCCTGATAGAGATTTGAGATAGGTTGCCTGTTTAACCGTGCGCAGATTTTTATCGACCAAGGCTAGCCGTCGTGCTAGACCCAATTGACTGGCAGATTTTCGATTGGAATCCTTACCGATGAAATCCTTGAGATAAGTCCTATGTTTTTCCCATAGCGCTTTGTCCTTTTCCATTTGCCGAATCAAACGCTGGTGATACCAATCAGACTTGAGCATCTCTTCGCGGGTGAACATTTTTCGAAGCTCCGGACTGCGCAGCGTTTTGCCTTCCCAGGAACCTTTGGTCATGATGTGTAGTAGCGCCTGCAACGGCGGGCAGGCGGCTGCAATACTGCCGTCTTCAAAATAAAATTGGGCCGAAGCT
>JAYSRH010000380.1:0-23837 GCA_043721115.1 Fibrobacteria bacterium
AATGCGTGGACAAATGCCGCATCGGCTTTCTGTTCGCCCCCAGACTGCATGCATCCTTCAAACACGTGGTCGGCCCCCGTCAGGAGCTGGGTCAAAGAACACTGTTCAACTTACTGGGTCCCATGCTCAATCCCGCCAGGGCCAAACGTCAGCTCATTGGCGTATACGACATGAAATTGACCCGAACTTTGGCTGATGTGCTTTCGGAATTGCGTTCCGAACACGTCATGGTGGTAGCCGGTACGGACGGCATGGATGAAATCAGTTTGACCGCGCCGACCAAAGTCGCGGAACTGAAATCAGGTACGGTAACCGAATATATTTTAAACCCGCAGGATTTGGGATTCAACCTCTGCACGGCCGCGGACCTTCAAGGTGGCGATGCCAGCGTCAATGCCGCTATCATTCGTGGTGTTTTGGCGGGTAAAGCCGGAGCCCCTCTGGACATTGTGCTGCTCAACGCCGGTGCGGCCCTTTATGTGGGGGGTATTGCAGCGGATCTCAAGGCCGGCGTGGCCCTAGCTCGGAAATCCGTGACCACGGGTGCGGCTCAAAACACTTTGGCCCAGTGGATTTCCGTCTCGAAATCCTACGCCTCAGTGTGATATAATTACCGATAGCGACATGTCTGCCACCATCCTCGATAAAATCATCAAGGCCAAGGCCCTCCGGCTATTGGATCTCAAACAATCCGTATCCTCTGAAGATATAGAGGCTAAAGCCCGTAGGCTCCCACCACCCGACCACAATTTTCTTTCCGCCGTGACTGCGCCCAAACTGGCAGCCTCCGGCGGACCCGGCATCCATGTCATTGCGGAAGTAAAAAAAGCCTCGCCATCACGCGGCATCATCCGGGACAACTTCAAGCCTTTGGAGATAGCTGCGGCCTATCTCGCAGGAGGTGCCTCAGCCATCTCCGTCTTGACGGAAGAAGACCACTTTATGGGGCATGACAAGTACTTGAGGGACATCTCCCGCTCCGTGGCCTTGCCCACCTTGCGCAAAGATTTCATCATCGATCCGTACCAGGTTTTCGAAGCTAAATGCCTAGGAGCCAGCGCCTACCTGCTGATAGTGGCCTGCCTTAAACCCAAAGATCTGGCCAACCTGATTGCTCTGGGACCGGAACTCGGCATGACGCCTTTGGTGGAAGCGCATACCGAAAGCGAGGTTCAATCCGCATTGGACGCCGGGGCGCGGCTTATTGGAATCAACAATCGCGACCTCAAAACTTTTACCATCGATTTGCAAACCAGTTATAAGCTCCGGAAGCTCATCCCATCGGAAATTCCCATGGTGGCCGAGTCCGGCATTCTCTCTTCCACTGACCTTAAAAACCTGGCGGAAGCGGGAATACAGGCTGCCTTAATTGGTGAAACTCTGATGCGGCAAAAAGATATCACGGCCAAGCTTAAAGAATTGCTTTCCTTCTAATCGGCTTGACGCCCCGCGCCACAATGCCTCAAAAAATCCTTTTCGTCTGTCTTGGCAATATCTGCCGTTCGCCCATGGCGGAAGGCGTCTTCCTGCATTTGTGCGCAGAACAAGGTTTAAGCAGCGCGTACAGTGTGGATTCAGCCGGCACCGGAGACTGGCATGCCGGGCAGCAACCCGATAAACGCTCCATCGCAGCGGCCCAGCGGCAGGGCATCAAGTTGGCGCACATCTGCCGTCAAATAAGACCCGATGACTTTTTGGAATTCGACCATATTTTGGCCATGGACAAAAGTAATTTCAAGGACTTGACTGCACAATGTCCGCCGCAATACCAGACCAAAATTAAACTCATCCGCGACTTCGATTCCGACGGGGAAAAGGGTCTTGACGTTCCGGACCCCTATTACGGTGGACCATCGGATTTTGATGCGCTTTACAGCTTGCTGTATCGATGTTGCACTTACCTGCTAAAGGATTTGGAAAACCTGCATTAAGTTGCCCCAGCTGCCCACTAATCTTACATTGACTTACTATGCGAAAAACCATATTCCACTTGGCTTATGTCCTATTTGTAGCGGCATTATCCTTCGGATATTCCACTTCACAAGCGGAGGCATTGCACACATTGGAAACCGCCCACTATCGCATTGCTTTTCCAAAAAAATATGAGCAAATGGGCGGTGAGATTTTAGAAATTGCGGAAAAAGTTTGGCCGACTTTGGCAAAAGCTTACGACAGCTACGAACATTATGAAACCATCGACATCCTTATCACCGATGACGGGGATGATGCGAATGGATTCGCCATTTACAATTTTTCCAGAGTGGCCATTTTCGCCCCACATATGGATTGGGTGATGCGCAATCGCCACACTTGGCTTCGCAATGTAGTGACGCATGAGTTGGCGCATATTTTTACATTGCGCCGGGCAGCATGGCTTTCGCCCGTCGACCAAGTTGATATCTATGGCGGCACATACAATTACAGCGATCGAATCAATTACTCATTTCACCTTCCTTGGATTCCTTTGGTTGCGCCCACCTGGTACATTGAAGGCATTGCCCAATTTGAAGCCGCACAAAACGACAACGACTCGTGGGATTCGCAGCGGGATATGGTGCTGCGCGATGCCTACTTGACAGGCACCTTACCGACTCTTGATTTTATCGAAACCTTTCAAAGCGATGAGGACTGGACGCAAAGCGAACGCTGCTACAATACCGGCTTCGGATTCCTGCTCTATTTGAAAAATCGCTTTGGGGTGGACAAGGTGCGTGATCTTGCAAAACCTAAGCCCATTTTCAATTTCTCCTATTCAGTCCGCAAAGCTTTCGGAAAAGAACTTCCAGATCTATTTGAAGACTTCCGACGATCACTAGTGGAACGCTACGCGGATTTCAAGGAATTTTCCGTCGACTCTCTAGCCGATAGTGAAATGAAGGGTGGATACCAACAAAACTTGGCCCTCTCATCGGATGGGAGATTTATGGCCTGGCTTGGCAATGGCGAGAATCGCCGCGCCCCATTAAATTGGATTTTTTGGAAAGAATTGGGATCCGGAAAAATCAATCAATCCGCGAGCACGGTTGATAAGCCTCAAGGACTTACCGCTCCCGTGAACACGGGTCTTAATCAAACTCAGCAATATCATTTAAAAGCAGCGCCGACTCTAGCATCGGGTTTAAATGGGGACTACGGTTCCATGTCCGTATTTTCTGGTCAACGGATGGGAAATCCTTTGTTGGGACTGGCGAGAAATATTATCCCGAACATTCAACGACGCGCCATATCTAGAACATATAGCCCAACCAAAGCAGTTTTGCCATCTGATGTAGAGCGGAGCGATGAAGCTGGCTCATCAGGACTCGAATTCAACCATGACAATTCAAAACTGCTCACCACTCGCCGGGACAAATACGCGGCTTATACGGATATTTGGGAATATGATTTTCGTTCCAAAGAAGATGAAGAAGACAAATGGCATCGCCTTACTTGGGAAATCCGAGCGGCGTATCCCAGTTATCATCCCACTAAAAACCTGATCGTTTATACTTCAAAGTCGTATGGAACCAGCAATCTTAGATTATTGGATTCGACTGGCCAGGGGTTTATACTCACAAATTTTACCGATGGGGAGCAGATTTATAATCCTCGCTTCAACCCTCATGGCGATTCAATTTATTTCACACTGGGCATTGAAGACAAAGAAGCCATCGTGTCCATCAATGCCCAGGCACCCGGCTTTAATCCCTTCTTAGCCCTTAGGGATTCCGCCGTTTTTCCAGACTCAAGTTACCTAGCCAAATCTCAAAGACTTACCTTTATCACTCCAATGAAGCACGGGTCCATTCGCAACATTCGATTCGCCAATGACACGCTTTTCTGGTCCTCAAACTCGGAGGACAGCTTGAACAGCGTGTACGATATCTACGCCAAACTCCCCCAGGATTCAGCCATTTACCGCGCAACCCAGGTTGCAGGTCAAGCCTTGGAAGCACTAGCCCACAATGGAACGCTGTATTATCAGGGATATCATAGACAGAAATTTCAAATATTTAAACAACCTCTAGCCCTGACAAGAACCAAAAATATCCTGTTTTCAACTTCAGACTCACTCCCAACTTTCAAGCCAAAGCCTCTTGAGTATTCCAAGGCTTTTGATACCAGCACCTACTACGGGACCAAGGTCGCCACGGAAATAATTCCCTATCTCGCCGTGCAGCCGCAGTTTTTAAGTGGGGATCGCTCCTTTACAGATCTCGCATTAGGCGTCAACGTGACCATGGGAGAAGCCTATGGAGGCTGGATGCAAAGTGTGGGTGGTGCAATAACCAAACGAGCCAATTTGAAAGATCCGATGAATTACCAATTGTCCTATTCGGGATTTCTCACTTCCACCTCTATTCGACATACCACTTTTGACTGGTCTCCGGCATTGTATTATGGCCTTTTTCATGATGTGCTTCAATTTAATGATCGTAGAGATGTCAATGATGGGTTCGTGATTGGTTCCGACTCCATTTCAGTCAAAGGAAATCAAAGCGCACGCAGCCAATTCAGCCGTTATGCCGCTTCCGTTGCCTCTCCACTCCCCTATGGACTTCTCATTGACGCAAGCTTTTGGACTCAATCCATCACTGAAATCGACAATCAAGCCATTGTCTTTCATAATTTCACCACCAATGAAAACTTTACGCAGAAGCAAGAAGCCACAAGCCTATCCGACGCCCTGCAACATCGACATTTCAACACGGGTTTAAACTGGTCTTGGTCCAAAGGAATGTGGGGCACCTACTTGCCTACCGGCGGATGGATAAGCACTGGGGTTCACAAATGGTGGGCAACCTATGAAACCGGTGCCTTTACCACTTTAGACTCAGCAACCAGTAATCAGCTGCTCTTGGAGGGAAAAATCGCTCCCAGGGGAGTTTTTACCTTGGCGAAATATGAACCCTGGAATTTTGATGTCGCCAGCGGAGGCCTGTTTTCATTAGGTAAAACCTTCACCCTCTTTGCAAATGTCGAGGCTTCCGCCTTTTTAAATAAGGAACCGTTGTCAACGGATTCGGTGCAAGTCACGCCCAATAATTTTACCACAGTTGAAAATCTGGATGGTGGGCTATGGGTCATGGCCAACCGAATTGGTTATTTCAGATTGCACGGTTACCCTTACAATTTCAAGTATCGCGGACGACAAATCATGGAGGGTTCCTCCATGGTCTACGGACAGTTTGGTATTCAAATACCGATTAAAGCCGGATTATTTCTTCCTGATTTACCCACAAGCTCGCTTAAACAATTCCTCATTTCGGGAATTGGAGAATGGGGTACGACCTTAAACTCCGCGCCGGATAAAATCTATCGCAGCCTTGAGGAAGGGCAACATCATCTGCTCTTGGACTTTGGGCTAAAAGCCTCCATGAATTTTAACCTGTATCACCAGATTCCATTCACTCTGTATGCCCAAGCCTTTGTTCCCTTTAATGAACTCAAAGCTGATAATTTATATTGGGATGACTTTTCCCATACAGGGCGATCCAATCCGGATGGTTCAGCCAGTGCGGAACAAATCAGGAATGCCGGTCAAGATCGGGCCACATATATCAATCAAGTCAAAAACCCACGTTACTTCGTTGGTTTCAATCTCGGCATTTTCTAGACGATGGCACAGTCCAGCAGCACAAGGTAGACAGGCTTAAAGGTTCGCTTATGAAAAATCCAGGATTCACAACAAGCATTATCCACTCGGACCGACTCGGGCAACCCGAACACGGATCCCTGCATAAGCCCGTGCATACATCCATCGCCTACGGCTATACAAAGGCCGAAGATTTGGCCGCCGTTTTCCAAGGGACTGCCAAAGGGTATGCCTATTCCCGCCAAGCCAACCCTACTGTTGCCGCGTTGGAGAAAAAGGTAACGTTGATGGAACAAGGCGTCGGCTCCTTGTGTTTTGCCACGGGCATGGCTGCTATGGCTGTGGTCTTAACCACCTTGCTGAAAAAAGGCGATCACCTAGTATCCAGTTCATACCTGTTCGGCAACACCAATAGCCTCTTGAATACTTTAATGGGGCTCGGCATTGAAGTCAGCTTTGTGGATGCCACGGAGGTGGACAATGTGGCCGCGGCGATTAAAACCAATACCCGCATGGTCCTGGTAGAAACCATCGCCAACCCAGTCACCCAAGTCGCAGACCTCGCCCGCATCGGTCAACTATGTGAAACTAAAAAGTTGATCTACATCGTCGACAATACAGTAACCTCCCCTTATCTTTTTTTAGCGCGTACCGTCAAAGCCACCTTCTCCGTAAATTCCCTTTCCAAATACATCGGCGGACATGGAAACGCCTTAGGGGGTAGCGTTACTGATACGGGCCTTTTCGATTGGGCCCTCTATCCCCATATCTTGCCCATTTATAAAACAGCGGGCTCGGATCCGTTGCAATGGGCCCTTCTGCAAATGCGTAAAAAGGGATTGCGGGATTTTGGCGGGACCATGGCTCCCGAGTCCGCCCATATCATATCGGTCGGCGCCGAAACTTTGGCTCTGCGCATGGATCGCGCTTGCAGCAATGCTTCACGGCTTGCCATGTATCTGGAGACACATCCCAAAATAAAAAGTGTGCATTATCCCGGTCTTTCCTCCCATCCCCAGCATGCCTTGGCCCGGGAATTGTTCAAGCGAACCGGAGCGCTGCTCAGTTTTGTACCGGCCGATGGCGTCGATCCCTTCGCTTTGCTCAACCGGTTGCAGGTCGCCATTTGCTCCAGCAATCTCGGCGACAATCGCACGCTAGTCATACCGGTTGCACAAACTATTTTCTTTGAAATGGGGCCCGAGCGCCGGGTCAGTATGGGTATTGATGAAGGCTTGATCCGAACCTCAGTGGGCATTGAGGATTCGGAGGATTTGCTCGAAGACTTTGGGCAGGCACTGGGTTGATTATTTTGTTCCCGTTGGAGGTTTGATGCATTTTCAGGATTTGATTCTCACCCTGCAAAACTATTGGAGCGTGCGCGGCTGTTTGCTGACCCAGCCGTATGATGCTGAAAAGGGCGCGGCTACGTTCAATCCCTCCACATTCTTGCGCTCTCTCGGGCCCGAGCCCTTTGCGGCCGCTTTTATCGAGCCTTGCCGCCGACCCAAAGATGGCCGGTA
The DNA here is from genome assembly GCA_043721115.1 of Fibrobacteria bacterium. Classification (GTDB taxonomy): domain Bacteria; phylum Fibrobacterota; class Fibrobacteria; order UBA11236; family UBA11236; genus Chersky-265. Next base: position 7,099 of record JAYSRH010000380.1, read on the forward strand.
CGGTGAAAATCCTAACCGTATGCAACACTATTATCAATTCCAAGTGGTGCTGAAACCCAGCCCTCTGGATATTGTGGATCTGTACATTGGATCGCTCAAAGAAATCGGCATCAAACCGGAAGATCACGATATCCGCTTTGTCCATGACGATTGGGAATCCCCTACCCTGGGCGCTTGGGGCCTCGGCTGGGAAGTCTGGCTGGATGGCATGGAAATCACTCAGTTCACGTATTTTCAACAAGTGGGCGGATTGCCGCTGCTGCCGATCATGGGTGAAATCACTTATGGTTTGGAGCGCCTGTGCATGTATTTGCAAAAGGTGGACAACGTTTTCGATCTCAAATACAACGATCGCTTTACCTACGGCGATATTTTTCATCAGAACGAAGTCCAGTTTTCCAAGCACAATTTTGAATTGGCCGATGTCGACATGCATTTGAAATTGTTCACGAGCTTTGAAGGCGAATGTCGTAGGCTTTGTGAAGCGGGTGTGCCGGCTCCAGCCCTGGATTATTGCCTTAAGGCCAGCCACTCTTTCAATCTTTTGGATGCCCGAGGCGCCATCTCCGTCAATGAACGCCAAGGTTACATCTTGCGCGTTCGCACCTTGGCCAAATCAGTGGCTGAAGCCTGGCTGAAAAACCGCCAAGATTTGGGCTTTCCATTGCTCGCACGCGCGCAGGCCACACCTTTCACTGCAATTGCAATACCGTCCGAAATTGCCGCCCCGACTCAAGTCAAACAGGTTCCGCTTTTGGTTGAACTTGGCGTGGAAGAAATGCCTGCCCGCGTTTTCGGGCCGCTGCTACGCGATTTGCCCGCCTTGCTTAAAAAGCATCTGGATGCCACCCAGCTGCAGCCGCAGGATATCAAGATTTTCGTCACACCAAGGCGCATCGCCATTTCCATCGGTTCGATCCTGACCGGTACTCCGGATGTGAAACTGGAAATGAAAGGCCCGCCAGCCCAGATGGCTAAGGATGCGGAGGGAAACTGGACCAAAGCGGCCCTGGCCTTTGCCCAGAAAAACGGCATCGACGCCAGTCAGTTGGAAATTAAAAATATCGGTGGGGGTGAATACCTTTTTGCACTGGCCGAAAAAAAAGGGCGAAACGCCTTGTCCCTACTCGGTGATATTTTCCCAAAAATATTTTCGGAAATCCATTGGTACAAAACCATGGTTTGGGGCGATGGCACCGGATCCGCTTTTGTCCGACCCGTCACCTGGCTGGTGGCTTTGCTCGGCGACCAGATTATTCCCATGATTTTTGCTGGTATTAAGTCCGGATCGGAAAGCCGCGGTCATCGCTTCTTGCACAATCGTAGCATTCCCGTTACTGCGCCTCGTGAAGCCTATTTGGCGGCCTTGCGCGCGGTCAAGGTAGTGGCGGATCAGGAAGAGCGCAAAGCACTGGTGCGTAAACTCACGGAAGAAACAGCCCTTAAGGCCAACTGCCACTGGCGAAAAGACGAGGACTTGCTTGATACCGTGACTTATCTGCTTGAATACGCCGTACCGGTGCTTGGTAGCTTCGCGGAACGACTATTGGAAGTGCCGGAAGAAGTCCTTGTATCGGAAATGCGCGAGCATCAAAAATATTTCGCGCTAGAAAAATCCGACGGCAAACTCGCCAATGCCTTTATCGCCATTTCCAATATGGAATGCCGGGACTACGCTTTGGTGCGCTCCGGAAACGAAAAAGTATTGCGAGCCCGATTTGCCGATGCGGAATTTTTCCTCAAAGAAGACCGCCTACGCACGCTTGCATCCAGAGGCAAGGATTTGGAAAAGGTCACATTTCTGGCCGACCTTGGCGCGGATGGTACACTCGCAAGCAAAGTCGTGCGAGCAGAAAAAATCGCCCTGCATATCGCTGGCTTGGTTTTTCCAATGCCCCAGAGCGGTAAAGCGGATACTGGAGATGCGACGCAAAGTCGACTTGAAAGAGTGCAACAAATAGTACGCCTAGCCAAATGCGACCTGACCTGTAATATGGTCGGCGAATTTCCGGAGCTTCAAGGCATCATGGGACGTTATTATGCCATCGCCGAAGGTCTCGATCCCATCGTAGCAGACGGCATTCGCGATCAATATCACCCCCGCAATGGCGACGACACCTTTCCCGGCAGCGACGAAGCGGCCATAGCCGGTTTAGCCGACCGCTTGGACACGGTCATCATCATGTTCGCCAAAGGCAAGTCGCCCACGGGGTCATCGGACCCTTACGCGCTACGAAGGGCATGTTGGTCCTCCGTGGCCTTAATAGTGAACCGCGGCTTCCATATCGATATCGACGCAGTGCTTCAATTTGCCTTAACGGAAATCTATCCCGCGTTCCTGAAACCACCAGAAATCGTGGGGCTCCAAGCCAAGCTCCTGGAGTTCTTTCTGGGACGGACTAAAAATCTGTTTCAAGAAGCCGCCCGCCCCGGACTTCCCGGCGGGTTCGCGCGCGAGACGATTGATGCGGCCGTGCAAAGCCGAACCGGTTGGTACGATTTCACGGACCTCATTTCCCGCCTGGATGCCTTGCAAACATTCCGAAACCGTCCCAACTTTTCCCAAGCTGCGGAAACGTTTAAGCGTGTGTCCAATATCCTGGATAAGAATACAACCGGTGAACCCAACGCAGCAGCCTTCCAGGTTCCTGCCGAGCAAAACCTTATGAAAACCGTCATCCGTTCAGAGCAGGAAGTGCGCGAAGCTTTCTCCATCCGTGACTACGCCGCAGTGCTGAATACCGTCGGAGCCCTGCACGGCGATGTCGCCGCATTTTTTGAAGCGGTAATGGTCAACGACCCTGATTCATTCCTGAGAACCCAGCGCCATCAACTGCTGCGCAAGGTCCGCGACTTGGTAAGTGAGATCGCCGATTTCTCTGCCTTCCAGGGGGGATGAACTTTCCAGAGCGGTTAAGGATTAATGAGAAAAAGACTCCAGACGCTTTACAGCCTCTGACACCGGTAAGGCCGTAACGCCACGGGCCAAAGAAATAGGTTCCTTCCCGCTAAACAGAACCCATTTCTCCTTCGGCTGCAAATCTTCGCACCCTTGATAAAAGCCACGGCTTAATTTGGGAAGCGAAGTCGCTTTAATCTCTGCGACTATTTGAACTTGACCACCTTGGGATAGGACTAAATCAATTTTCGCGCCGGCTGCGGTTCTCCAGAAGCCCATGTCCCAACCCAACGGCAATGCTGCCCGAATTTGTTCCATCACGAAGCTTTCCCAGGAATGCCCATAAATAGGATGCAAATGCAATTGCTCCCAATGGCTGAGACCATGCAATGCATGCAACATACCTGTGTCCCGCAGGTATACCTTGGGTGATTTAGTCAATCTCTTTCCCAGGTTAGCATGAAAGGGCTGAAGCCTGCGGACCAGAAAAACCTGCTCCAACATATCCAGGTAGCGGTTGCAGGTTGGAACCGAAACCTCCAGACTTTTGGCAAGGTTGCTCGCATTCCACAACTGGGAATGCACATGCGCCAGCATGTGGAGAAACCGGTCGATTCGAGGTGGTGCCACATTGAAGCCTAGAATGCGGATATCCCTTTCAAGCAAATCATCCAGGTAATTGAGCCGCCACCGGAGGCTGGCTTCGTCTCCCGTCGCAATAAGAGATGGCGGGTATCCCCCTCGCAACCAAAGGGTTTCCCGGGATATCAAATCCGCGTTTACTTCCTTTTCCAGAAAGGGTGTGAGTTCCAGGGTGATATTGCGACCTGCGAGACTTTCGGCGCTTTGTCGACGGAGGTCCGGTGCGGCAGAGCCGAGTAACAAGTAACGGCCCGGTTTCCGATTTTCATCGACCAAGACTCGCAGTGCAGGAAAAAGATCCGGCATACGTTGCGCTTCATCGATGATAACCAAACACTCTTGATAGGGCCGAAGGGCGTCCAAAGGATCCTCCAATATCAGTCGATGTTGCGGATTTTCCAGATCGAAATATTTTGAGTCCCTGCCTACATGGAGCGTTTTTGCCAAAGTTGTTTTTCCAGTTTGCCTTGGGCCAACTAGAGTTACGATTGGGCTTTCAGCCAAGCATTGTAGCAAGCGCGACTGTAATGAGCGATCAATCATCATTGTAATTTTAATATTATTTATTAATTATACAAGGATATAAATTCAATATCGGCTCAATTTTGAAAATTTAGGCATAAAAAAAGGGCAGGTCCTAAGACCTGCCCCTTCCACTTAAGTAGTGTTTGAACTAAGCGATTAAGCCTTGTTCTTGCGACGACGGGCTGCGAAGCCTGCCATTGCCAAGCCCAAGCCCATCAAGCCAAGGGTCGAGGGTTCTGGTACGGCTGGGGGTACGACAACGCCACCCACTCCGGAGAAGCCGAAGATGAAGGTCGGGGTATCGCTGACAGTGCCGCCAGGACCGGCTGAGCTCTGACCGAAGGAGTAGATTTCTGCGCCGACATTGTTGAGGGCGTTGAAAGCGTCAGCTTCTGTTGGGGTTGCGCCGTAGAAGATTTTGAAGGTGATGGACTCACCGGCAGCCAAGGAGCCAAAGCCGAAGTCAAACACGGCGCCATGGTCGCGAGGACCGGCGTCGACGAAGTTGACATTGGCCAAGCCATAGGAAGACCGAGGAGCCAAAGGATTGGGGGTTTCGAAGCCATTGTTGTCAGAATAAAGAACATTGTCGCCAGCGACTAAGCCGCCAATGGTCACATATTCACTGAATTCGGTGGGGGGAATATCCCAATCCATAGCGCGGGTATAGCGAACATCGGTAAGAGCCGTTGCACCGGTGTTGGTCAAGGTGACCATATCCTGAAACAGTGCGGAATTGATGGAAGGGGAGTATGCCTGGGTGATCATCAAAGCAGGCAAGTCTGTTAGCAAAGTGGTTGATGTGGCTGTGGAGCCAGTTACGCCGGTCAGTCCGCCACCTACTAGGGTGAGATTCTGAACGCCGCCACGGGAAATATCCGAAGAGCCACCAATGCTGCCGGTAGCGGAAGCGCCCCAACCTTCGCATACGCAGCCAGGATAAGTGCCATCACCGATACCGGTGTAGCTTGCGCCAGCTCCAGGAGGCGTATAGGATACGCCCACGCCAAGAGCACGGCCAACGCCGGTATAGATACCGAGGTTACCGAAATCCGTTACACCGAGCGCGACATCGCCGGAAGTGATAATCGCATCGCCAAAGCTCATAGAAGCGGCGGCTGCCAGGGTTAATCCAATTTTTAACGCGTTCAAATTCATCTGTCCCTCAGTTGGGTTAAAGGTTCTGGTCACCAATAAAGCAAGCGGTGTGCCAGGGTCAAAAAAACCAAATCGAAACAGTTTTCGATTGCTTGCGCTTCTGGAAAACCGGCATTTTTCTCAAATTTCAGTGATGTTGAAGCGTTGAAGGTGATATTGCGTGGTATATCTATGGCGACACCGGATTTGGCATCGCCTTTTAGAACAAAAAGAGTGGAAAGAAAAATGGGTAAGTGCCGGAATTCTTTACGCTTGAAAAGAGTCCGGTCTATGTTTTATTTGGAATTGGCTAGCAAATTCACAGCATCCGGTTTCTCTGCAAAACCAGCGGAAGATTTTAAGGCTTCATCCAAATGTAATTTTCCTTGATCGGCTTTTCCATTTTTGAAATCGACCCATGCCAAGTGATAATTGACCGCTGGATTTCCAGGAGAAAGGTTTCGCGCCTTGTTCAAAAAGGATTCCGCTTCCGAATATTCGCCCAGCTTGGCCAGTACCCAACCGATCGTGTCGAAATAGCGCGGGTCCATGGAAAAGTTTTTTGCTTTTAGTTTTTCCACATAGACCCTGCCTTTAGCCGTATCTCCCTGCTTGATTCCGAATTCCCAAGCGAGATTGTTGAGGCACACGGCATTGTTTGAATCAACTGAAAGTTCAGCTTCAAAAGCAACGATTGCCTTGGCGGGCAACTGCTTACGCATGTAAATGTCTCCAATCAGCGAGCTAAATCCTGGCATTTTCGGATATTCTTTTTGTATGCCGATTGCCAAGGCAAGTGCCTTATCCAAATTCCCTGCATTCATTTCCCATTCCATAATTGTCGCGCGCTGCTTCAATGTGGGCTTGGGTATTTTTGACTGAATAGCCGCCGCAGTCGCAAACTGCCTGATGCTGGCCAACCGCTGGGCATAAATACTCGCAGCTAAGGAATTTTTTGGGTACGCCTTGTACAAGGAATCCGCTTCGACCAAGGCCCAATAATTTTGTTCGTTCATCTGGAAATAATTGACTCTCGCCCATCTCGATAAAAAAATCTTGTCAACGGGGAATTGATTTTGGAATTCCTTGAGCAGTGGCTGCATCTGCGCCGGTACCTTGGGAATTACAGAGTCGGCGCGCGCGCGCATATCCAAGGCTTTATAACAGGCAGAAACATAGAAGGCCAAGCTTTGCGTCTTGTCCCCAACCTGCATGCGTCGCAAAATCTCCAAGGCTTGGGCCGGTTGCTGGTTGGCCATCAAAATCAATGTCGCGAACATAAAAGGAGTTTTGGCTTCAGCCGGTTTTGCATCCGCAATCGCTTGGTACAGTTTATAGGCGGAATCATACTTACCCTGTTTGGCGCGCAACAATGCCAATTCGGTGAGAGCGGATAGATTCAGCTCACTGGCTTTTTGAAAAGGTGAGAGCAATTCGCCCGCTTCCTCGAGTTTGTTCTGCATCGACAACAAATGTGCTTTTCGGATTGTGATAGGATCTTGCAGGGACTTATCATCGCTTGCCCATTGATCCAAAACCCATTGGGCGGAATCCAGCTTGTGTTCCATCAAATAGGTGTCCATCAAATACATGCGAGCCAAGGCTAGCTTGGGTCTACTCTTAAGCGCCTGATTCAGCAATTCCCGACTCTTGGCGATATTGCCCCTTTTAAGTAGCACCTCGGCCAATGGTAGTATCGCGACGATAGAATCCGGATGGGCTTCGTACAAGTAGGTCAGTTCAGACTCGGCTAAATCCAACCGGTTTTGGCGCATGCGCACTTGGGCCAGAAAGTAGCGGGTTGGAAAATCGGCGGGGTTGGTGGTCAAGATTTCTTGAACCACGGAGAAGAAACCATCCAGATCACCGGCTGTGAAATTCAGTTTTGACAGCAGGCGCCTGGCTTCCAAATCCTTTGGGTTTGCTTTGACATAGGCCTTGGTGTATTCAAGCGCCTTATCCATTTTCTTTTCCTTAAGAGCCCACTCCACCTCCAAGTTCAACACTTCCATCGAAACCCATTCTGTATATCCACCATGCAGCGCATACGCTTCCTCATATTCCTTATGCGCAAGGACATAATTCTTTTCGCGTGCAAACAGGCGCGCCTTGGTCACATGATTTGCGAAACGCTTAGAGGGACGGTATTGGAAGGTGAAAAAAGCAACGGCTGCCAAAATGACGGCAGCCGCAATGGCGATAAATTTCTTATTCATGGTATTCCTCTGGGCGTGTTGTCTTATTCTTTCTGCATTTCCTGGGCCCGTTGAGCTTCATTACTGCCGGGGCATTCGGAAATGAGTTTGTTCCACTCTTCATCCCGCTTGGCATTCTCTTTTTTCTGATGGTGGATTAGCCCGGACTTAAAACGAGCGGAACAATTTTTATTGCCGCGCGGAAACTCCTTGATGACGCGCTGATAAGCCTCAAGTGCTTTGTCTGGCCTCTCCTGCTTAAGCATGGTTTCACCCAACCAGAACATGGCAAGCTCCCGCCAAGTGCCGCCGCTATCCTTTTCATATACGCTTTTAAAACCGGAAAGGGCTAGGTCGTATTTGCCTCTGATATAATCATCGCGGGCTTGATTGAATAGGTTTTCCAGATCTAAGCCTTCCACTACGCGCACGGATTCACCTGCAGGAGTTCCGCCTGCGTTAGCAGGTGTGACAGTTCCAGAAGGCCCGGCGGCTGCATTCGGCGAGCCTGGTGTGGAAGTAGATCCTATTTGGCCAGCTACCCCGCCCATGATAAACTTTTTCTGATCCAGTTTTTCAATTTTGGTGCTAAGCGTGGTCAGCTTGTATTGGGTTTCGTCTATCTGTGATTGCAATCGGATGATTTGGGTTTGTAATTCCTTGAGCATCAAGGTCAAGTCAGCCTTCATTTTGCTTGAAGTACCGCCCTGCGCCAGATTTAGGTCATCAATGGATTTTTGCAAATCGACCACTTGGGTCCGCACAGCTTTGACCTCGTCCTGAACTTTGCGCAGTTCTTCCGTTCGCAGCAACGTTATTGAAGCACAACCGCTTAAAAAAAGGACAGCGCAAGCTAAGCAAGCGCTAACCCTGGACAAAAGAGCCTTGGACATGGACTAGCCTAGAAAGTGGTCGTAAATTCAACGCGACGATTTTTGGCATATGCGCCTTCGTCATGGCCTTCCATTGCCGGCTTCTCTTCACCATAACTGATGGTAGTGAGACGCGTGCCTGGCACGCCGTAGCTGGTTAGGTAATCATTGACGGTTTTCGCACGCCGCTCACCGAGCGCAAGGTTATAATCGTTGCTGCCCTTCTCATCTGCATGGCCTTCCACACGCGCCGTAATTTCCTTGACTTCCTTCATCAGCTTGCCGATTTCCTGCAAGGTTGCCTGACCTTCCGGGGACAAGGTGCTCTGATCATACCCGAAATAGACAGGCTTGAATACCTCAGCAATGCGGGTCTGAATGCGCTGACGACGCAAGGCTTCTTCATCCACCTTGGGAGGATCTTGCTTCACGGCGGGAGGAGTCGGTTCCGCCATCTTGGGAGGAGTCGGCTCGGGAGGAGCAGGAATGGGTTTTTTAGCACAGCCAATGACGGACAAGACACCGAGACCCACCAGGGTCCATTGTTTGATATTCATAATTCAATCTCCTTATTAACCGTAAAAATAGTCAAAGTTTGAAGGTAATTTAGTTAATCACCCGATTTATGGGGCCGAGAGGCTAATAATCCGACCATTTTGGCATAAAATTGCCCCCAGAAAAGCTAATTCGTTTTTGCGCGGTCCCATCTGCATTCATCATGAAAATTTCGGAACCACCCGTTCTGGTGGACATGAAGACAATGTGACGTCCATCCGGGCTCCAACTGGGGTTTTCATTGCTACCTGCCCCGGTAGTCAATTTTACCGGGTCCTTGCCATCGGGTGAAAGCGACATAATATTCATATTGTTGCCTTCATCCATGGCCGCAAAGGCAATTCGATCCCCTTTCGGCGACCAAGCAGGCGAAGCGAAATAATCCCCTTCATGCGTAATAGCCCGTAAGTTGGACCCATCCCTGTCCATGATATACACCTGGGGCTTGCCGCTGCGATCGGAGATGAACACTATTTCATACCCATTGGGAGACCAACTCGGTGACGTTTCAATGGAACCGGAAAAAGTAAGGCGCTGGGATTTTCCTTCCGGAAAAGTACGGCGATAGATTTCGGTATTGCCATCCGTAGTGGAAGCGAAAACAATTTCCTTATCCATCTTATTGTATCCCGGCGAAGTATTCATGCCCTTTGAAGTGAAGTAAACGCCGTTCTTGCCACTTTCGAAATCCTTCAAATAGAACTGCGGCTGACCACCCGCATAACTGGTGTAGATGATTTTGTTCTTTCCTTCCACCCAACAGGGCATGAGGTTGATGGATTTATTCTTGGTCACATCCACCACATTGGCGCCATCGTAATCCATAACTGAGATTTCCTTGTTGCCCGTGCGCTTGGACACATAGACTATTCGAGTTTGGGAAATACCTTTTTCACCAAACAACTGGTACACCAATTCATCCGAGAATTTATGAGCGGCTGTGCGCAATTCCGTTTTAAGACCCGTATACTTTTTGCTGATTATTTTTTCGCCGGTCTCAATGTCTATCAATTCGCAAAGCATGGTAAAGTTGTTGCTTTCCAATGTGTATTCGCCGCGCACGTATGCAAGAGCGCCTTCGCCCTTGAAAAGTAACTTTGCAGCGCTATCGAATTGAGCCGTGGATTTGACTTTGAAACGTCCGCTGAAATCCATGTCCCAGGCAACGACGCCTCCAGGATTAAATGGCAGGGCGTTGGCATCCCCTTTAGCGCATTTAAAATCAGTAAAGCCCAGCACTATGGTCTCGGCGCCTTTTTGTTCCGAAGTGATCACCACATCGGCAGCGCGTAATGCGGTAAAGCAAGCCGCGAGGCATATTAAAAAGGCGAGCGGCAAAGATTTATTGACCTTTGTATGGGAATTCACAGCCTACCTCAAGTTCATCGTTAGGGAAGTTCTCTGGGATGGGTGGAACAGTCTCCAGCCGTTTAATCGTCATCAATGCCAAATCATCGAGTACGGAACTGCCACTGGCTGCAGAAACACTCGCCGAAAGAATCGTTCCATCCCGCGCTACCTTAAAAGCGATTACCACTTTGACGGTCCCAACAATATCAATACCCGCGGGCGGATTCCAAAGCTGATCCACCTTTTTTTTAACGCGCGCCGCCCAAAGGGAAAGCCTGGGATCCTGAGGGACGCTCATAGCCACTTGCGGCTGCAGAACCTGTTGTTCCTCCACCCGTTCCTTTATCGGTTCGGTTTTGTCTTCCACTTCTTTGACCACTTTAGGTTCTGGTTTTTTCGGTTGCACGGCATTGGTCGGCTTTGGCGTCAACTTAGGCGCATCAGGTGGCCGCACAGGTTCCTGCTCAGGCGGTGGCGGTTCCGGCGGTTGTACAACTTTAGGTCTTAAAGGCCGCAGCTTAGGCTTTTCAAGACTGACAATTTCAAAAATAGGAACGGCGGAAGGGCGGTGTGGGGCGAGCAATGCCGATAACCCAATAAAAAGCATTGCGAAGCCATGTACCAGGACGGAAATGAGAACCGCAACATTCTGTGCCAGAGGTTCTTTGGGCCTTGCAGCAGAGTGTAACGGCTCAACGCGGTTTGCCCCGGATTCAGGTGGCGTTGCCAGGTGGTGGGATGCCATCAGAACCTGGCCCTAATCAGTTGTGCCGCGTCCCAGCGCCGCGTTTTATGGCCCCAGGATCGGTGAGGAATCCCAAGCGCTTGCCGCCTTGACGTTGTATGGATGCCACTAGCTCCATGACAAAACCATACGGCACGCTTTGATCGCTGTTGATGATGATAGCCGTTTCTTCATCTCCAGTCCACAGATTGCGGAAGTCCTTTTCGAATCCAATCGGGTCTGATGGAGATTCATTGATGAGAATTTCCCGCTCACGCGTTACGGTCACTTGAATGGCCTTCTTTTCATCCAAACTAGCAGCCTGCGCTTTAGGCAATTCGACCTTTACGCCTTGACTCATCAGCGGAGCCGTGATCATAAATACAATTAGAATTGCGAATAAAACATCGATCAAATTCACGAGGTTGAGCTCGGGATTGGGCTTTAAGGATTCGCGTTTGCGCATGCTTGGGCTATCCGCTACCAGGCTTTTGGCCTTAGGCCTTTTTCGCTGTAGAGCGTTCCAGGGCGGAAAGATCGCCACGCTTAAATAGGCTGACCAGTTCGGAACCGAAGTTGAGCAGTATCGCTTCTGCCTTGCGGTTGAAGCCTGTGAAAGCATTGTAACCAACCGATGAAGGGATAGCGACGAGCAGGCCGGCCATGGTGGCCAGAAGCGCCTCGGCGATGCCGGGAGCCACTACGGTGATGTTGCCGGACCCTTGTTTGCCGATTTGAAAAAAGGAATCCATAATGCCCCAAACCGTTCCCAACAAGCCGATTAAAGGACCCGTGGCGCTGCAGAAAGCCAGAAAAACCAGCCCCGCTTCGTTCTGATCTTTTTCGATATCCAAGGCGCGTTCCACCGTCTCCTGCACCAACCCGCCGCGGTGTTCCAAAGATTCATACGAGACATAGGCAGACAAACCTTCCATCTCAACAAGGGCAGCCTTGGTGATGCGACCCATGCTCGATTCCGGCATGGATTTGGAGAGCTTCTGCAAATCTTGAAAGGAGGGGCGCGTGCCCATCGATTCTCGCCATTTAGCGAAGGAGCGCTTACGACTACGATTAGCCAACCACCTACGAATTAAAATGGCCCAAACGCCAATGGACAAAAGGAACATGGCGCCCACAATGGCGAATGTAGAGGCGGTGGCTTGCTTCAGAATTTCCAGGATTACGGAATGCATGGATTTTTCCGGTTGTAAAGGTTACGGTAAGCGGAAACCGGAAACGGCACCGCTGGAAACCAAGTTAAAAGTAAAAACCTTTACAGGGAAAGGCCAGTTTCCCTTATTAAAGAGCAAAGCTAAGCAAGCGCTTGTAAAAGCCTTTCCACTTGTTTCTTGAGGTCTGGATCTTTCTCCAAACTCTGCTCCACTTTTTTGACACTATGAATGACGGTAGAATAGTCCCTGCCGAACGCCAGGCCAATGGTATGCAGAGAGTTGTCCGTGAGCTGCCGCGCCATGAACATGGCGATTTGCCGGGGTTCCGCCACATTTTTTTTGCGCGTTTGCGAAGTCATAAGCGAAACCGTTGTGCTGTATTCCATGGCCACTTGGTCAATGATTCGCTTAATGGTTACGGGTTGGTTCACATTGCGCAGAGTATCACCCAGGATTTGCTTGGCAATTTCCACGTTCACGGGCATATGCGTGAAGCTGGCATAGGCGGAGAGTTTAATCAGCGTGCCCTCCAGCTCCCGTATGTTGGAAGTTACCTGGCTGGCTACATAGGTTAAGACGTCGCCGGTGATGAAGCCTTCCCCATCGCCTTCACTTTTCTTTTGCAAGATGGCCAATCGCGTTTCCAGATTGGGGGGCTGCAAATCAGCCAAAAGTCCGGTGTCGAAACGGGACAGTAGGCGGGTGTGCAAACCTTTGATCTCGGAGGGTGGGCGATCTGAGGTGATGACTATTTGCTTGTTCAGGGATTGCAGAATGCTGAAAATATTGAAGAACTCTTCCTGCGTGCTTTGCTTGCCAGCCAGGAATTGGATATCGTCGATTAGGAGGATGTCCGTGTCTTTATAGACCTGATAGAAGGTGCGCGAATCCTTGTTTTTTTGGACGAATTCGATGTATTCTCGCGTGAACTCTTCCGAGGTGCGGTAGACCACTTTGCGAACGGTTTCGTTTTCAATGCAAAAATGCGCGATGGCCTGCACCAAATGGGTTTTACCCATGCCTGTGCCACCGTAAAGTATCAAGGGATTAAAATTGTTGTGGCTGGGAGCTTCGGCTACGGCCATACAGGCCGCATGGGCCAGCTGATTGCAATCGCCAATGACGAAATTATCAAAAGTATAGTTGACGTTAAGCGGGACGGTGACTTCCACCCGAACGGGACCGCGCGACTTGACCCAAAAGGCTTCCTGTACAGGGAGACCTCCAGCTTCCATCCGGTTTTCCGGATTTCGTGAGTCCGTTTGCAAGAGTTCCAACAACGGTGCGCCGGATACGACCGTGAAGGAGACGCTTACGTTTTCTCCCATGATGCCGGTCATTGTCCTCTCCAGGACTTGTCGATAATGGTGCGAAACGTATTCAAGTACAAAACCGTTCGGAACTCCGATGACGATTTCACTTGGCGAAGTCTCGACGATTTCCAAAGCCGAAAACCAGGTGTTGAGTGCGGATTCGGAAATTTTGGTGCGCAAAGCTTCCAAGCACTGCGACCACAAGGAAATCTCTTTTGCTTCGATCAAGGTTTGTTCTCCAAGCATCTTCTGATTCCGTCCCTTGCCAAAAAAATTCGTCCCAAGGTCAACCTGTGCGTCACAAGTTCAGGCTGCATAATCTAAGATCATTTGGTTTTTTCGGGGCGCACGGGAGACTCTTTTTTTCGGTGAATCGAAGCAATATTGAGCTAAAAATTCAGTCGGTTTTTTTTACTGCCAATGCGCCGTTCTTTTGCACTCTCTATTAACACGGTGTAAACAAAAAAACCTGAAAAAGGCTTGATCATTTCATTGGAATAATCCTAAAATCCTCGCCTAAAAGTTAAAGTACTCTCTTAACTATTCCGATGAAGGGAAGGTCCACAAGGAGAATCCATGGTTAGCGCCCTTCCCAACTTGCCCTCGGTAAATTTCGAACTTCCCAAAATTCGCTTAAACTCCTCAAAAGACGCTGACGACGGCGCGAGAACATCGGACCGTCCTTCCAAACCTTTGGATAAGTTTGGCACATCGAAAGAATATGCCCTTCCCAAACATCAAAGTCGCGACGGAGACACCTTGGAAATGCGCTCGGCGCATCCCGATAAAACAAACGCTGCTGCCATAGGTGATTCGGAAACCGTCGATCCAGAAAAGCAGGCATGGCAAGATGTGCAAGCCTGGGCGGTTCAAATGAAGGTGGAACTGAAACAGCAGCAACTGGAATTGCTTAAGGCGCTCCTAAACCCAAACAGCCAAAATGAGGATGCTAATTCCTCAAAACCACTTGTGATCCCGGTTCCAACAGATGGAACCATTTCTGAGGTTAAGCCAGAAACAGATGCGCCCCTCGTTCCCGAATATTGGAATGCCGAAAACACCTCAAATCGTATTGTCCAAATGGCAACTGGATTCGCTAAAATTTCCGGCTTAGATCCTCACGCCTTTGCTGAAAAAATCAATGCAGCCGTGGAGGAAGGCTTTTCCAGCGCCCATGACGCGACCGGGGACCTGCCCGGTGCCGCAGGAAAGCTCAATAAAGACACCCATTCCCTAGTTCAGGCGAAGCTGAAAAAATGGCTTGATGATTGGGAGACCAGTGCCTATAATCAAACGACCTGAGCCAATGGATTACAAGAAACGGAAGTGATCGGTGGAACTTAAAATTACCCATAATACCCAGATTGCCTTATTCATCGTAAAGGGCAAAATCGGTTGGGACAATTCCCGTATCCTGGACACCCAAATCCATAAAATGGTGGAGATGGGATGCTCGCACATTATATTCAATCTCGACGAGGTGACTTTTCTCTGCAGCGGCGGCATCGGCGCGCTCATCTACAATATGAAAAAGGTTCAAGAAACCGGCGGTGATATTTTTGTCGTGTCCAACTCTGAGTATATCCAATTCCTTTTCGCCACGATTGGATTCAACATTATTTTCAATGGCAAGATTTTCAAAAATTTCGAGGAGTTCCGGGATACAATTCTCGACCCAAAGAACTTGAGCCTCAATCTTTTCAACGCTCAATCGACGATAATCAATACGGATGAGCCCAACTACCATAATGGGGTCACAAAATCCGCTGCTTAGTTTTCCAGGCGATTTCAGGTTCCCCCAATTCACGCAACATAGTGGCCTCCCAGGGTTGATTTAACTATTCTTGAAAAAAAGGATAGTCCCATGGTGCAACCCGCGGAAGTACGCGAACCCCTGAAATTCAAACCACTGCTGCAGTCCAAAATCTGGGGCGGTGACCGGTTATTCCGAGCGCTGGGAAAAGGTGATGCGACGGATCAGAATATCGGTGAGGCGTGGGAACTCTCGGACCGGGAAGAGGCTGCAAGTCTTGTGACAGGTGGAACCTATGGAGGTCAGAATTTCCACGACATCTACGCCAAGCATGCGCGTGACATCCTCGGTCAACAGTATTCACCCAACCTTTCCGCCTTTCCCCTCTTATGCAAATTTATTTTTGCCCGCGAGCACCTTTCCGTGCAGGTTCACCCTGGTCCCAACTCCCCGCTGGGTGAACCCAAAACAGAATGCTGGTACATTGCAGAAGCGCCGGAAGGATCCGAGCTCATTTTAGGAATTTCCTCGGAAGGCGATCGGGATAAGACCTTGGCGATATTAGCCTCCAAGGAGTGCCAGAAAGTGCTCAAACGAGTGGCAGCCAAGGCCGGCGATCTCTTTTTCATTCCTGCCGGAACCGTCCACGCCATCACGGCCGGCATCCTTCTCTACGAAGTCCAACAAAATTCAGATACCACTTTTCGCCTATACGACTGGGACCGTGTCGACTCGAATGGTCAGGCTCGCGCGCTCCACATTCAGGAGGGTGGTCAAGTTCTGGACCTCCGCAGCCATGACCAGCATCGCATTCCGCCCCTACTCTTGCATCGCCCAAATCACGATCAGGAATTTCGCGTGGCCTGTGCTTATTTCGCCGTCGTCAAATATTCGCAATGCCAAGGTCTCGTCGCCCTTGAGAATCAAAATCGGTTTCGCATACTTACCTGCATCCGCGGCAGATTTGAAATTGTCTGGGATCAAGGGCAGACCGTATCCATCAACCTTGGTGATACGGTTTTGGTTCCCGCTTCCTGCTCCAATGCGAAAATACAAGAATCGGAAATGGGTTCGGAGCTGCTGGTCAGTTTTATTCCGTTATTGGAAGAAGAAATTTTTGTCCCGTTACGATCCGCCGGTTTCACTGATGAGGCCATTCGCAGGCTTGGGGGCCTGGAAGGCTTAGCCAAAAATAAACTGCAATAAAAAACATCGCACTAAAAAAGCTTCGCATAAAAAAAGCCGGCCACATGGGGACCGGCTTCCAAAATGTAAAGCTGCCTTGATCTGAGGCAGCGATATCCTTTTTAAACCTAAAATCAAATTCCTAGGGATACGCCAACTTGGGCAAACAAAGGATTGACAGCACCGGAAATAAAGTTAGGGCCGCTTTGCAGTAGTGCTTCATTCAGGCTGCCCTGAATGGCGAAATTGTCTTTAACCCAGCGTAGGCCAAGATTGACATCGGCGCTTGAAGTCAACAACCGAGTTGCTTCTTGCGTTGTAGGACCGGGAAGAACAATAGCAGTATTGGAATACATGTCGTAGCTCAATCTAGCCGAGGCACCAGAGGAAAACTCGAAATTATGGCCTAGGTCTTTT
>JAYSRH010000381.1:0-7955 GCA_043721115.1 Fibrobacteria bacterium
ATTTGAAAAGCCTTGGCCTGACCCAAATCTGGTAATCCCGGGTATTCACTGGCATCGAATCCAGTCAAGTTGCAATGAAAGCCGGATTCCGATTTGATCGTGACCATATAATCGTCCACGGAAATTCTGACCGGAAAATCGGGCAGCTCCTTGACCACTTCCAATAGCTTTTTGGCATTGATCACGATCTCACCGTCTTCATGCCCTTCGACCTGAAGTTTGAGAACGATGGTCATATCGAGATCCGTGGCCCTAATTTCTAAAGTGTTGCCCCTAAGTTTAAGCAGAAGGTTGTACAGGATTTGCAGGGTCGTTTTACTGGGAATGGCGTTGCAAGCCATTTGTAACGAATCAAGAAATACCGCTTTGCTGGCTTCGAACTTCATGGCACTCCTTCTACACCGAGCCCATTAATTTGGGGGCTGGCAGCAAAGATAGTTTCTGATAGCCTTAGCATTGAAGGCTGGGCGCGGATTCCATTGGAAATAGCTGGACCGCTAACTAATTTTCGCTAGAGTATGCTAATCGAACCAAAAATACGCGGATTCCTCTGTACCACAGCCCATCCCCTTGGATGCGAGGCCGCCGTACAGGAACAAATCAAGTACATACAAGCCCATGGGCCTATCCCTCGTGGCCCTAAAAAGGTATTGGTGCTGGGTTCTTCCACGGGATACGGCCTTTCTTCCCGGATCACGGCCGCTTTTGGCAGCGGCGCCGGAACCTTAGGCCTAGCCTTTGAGCGTCCGGCTGAAAAAGGCCGTACCGCCTCGCCCGGATGGTACCAAACCCAGGCCTTTGAAAAAGCAGCGCAAAAAGCCGGTCTTTTTGCCAAAAGCTTAAACGGCGATGCCTTTTCCAATGAGCTCAAAGCTCAGGCGCTGGAAATTCTGAAAAATGAACTGGGCCCTGTAGACCTGGTAATCTATAGCCTCGCATCGCCCCGGCGCACGGATCCCAATAGCGGCGTCACTTACAAAAGCGTGCTCAAACCCAAGCTGGCTCCGTATACCAACAAAACCATCGACTTCAATTCCGGCGTGGTTTCAACCGTGACCTTGGACGTTGCCACACCCGAAGAAGTGGCCGACACCATCGGAGTGATGGGCGGACAAGATTGGGAACTCTGGATCGACGCGCTGCAACAAGCGAATCTGCTGGCACCCGGGGCCATCACCATGGCCTATTCCTATATCGGCCCCAAAGTCACGCAACCCGTTTACAGAAACGGCACTATTGGCGCCGCCAAAGATGATTTGGAAGACACGGCCCTGCGCCTGGACGCGCGCCTCAAAAAAACCGGTGGCCGCGCCTACGTTTCCGTGAACAAAGCCCTGGTCACGCAGGCCAGTTCCGCCATCCCTTTTATTCCCCTTTACATCAGCCTGCTTTATAAAGTCATGAAAGCCAAAGGCATTCACGAAGGCACGTTGGAACAAATCGATCGCCTCTTCCGCACCCGTGTGTACTCGGGACAACCCGTTGAAGTGGACGAAAAAAATCGCATCCGCATGGACGATTTGGAACTGCGCCAAGATGTGCAAGACGAAGTCGATTTGCTATGGCAACAAGTGAATACGGAAAACGCCGGTATCAGTGGCGACATCGCCGGCTACCGCAGCGATTTCATGCGTCTGTATGGTTTTGGCATGCAGGGTGTGGACTATACTCAGGATGTTCCGGAGAATTTGATTTAATAGCCTAAGAAAACCGAGCCCTTTTCACGGCTTTCCTGGCGGCTGGCTTGCAGGCAATCAATACTTGATGGTCATTGCCTGAAACCTGTTCTTGAATTGGACAAGCGAAATAAAATAATTGGGCTTTTGGCTTCAATAAGTGAGGTCGACAACTTTCAAATCTTGGCGCAGACTTTGCTCCTCTCCTCTTAAAATCTGCCTAAGGGAGTGACTGAAATGCGAATGCTTCTGTTAATAATTATGGCTATGGTTTTATCGATACGGCCAGCCGCTGCATCCTGCACAAGAATTTATAGCGGGGTAAAGCTGGATACGCTATCCCCCGGTGTAGTGAAAAGAACCCTTTTATCCATTAATTTTCTTCGAGAAAAAGTGGATACCGTTTTTGAGGAATCCTTAAAAAGTGCGTTAAGAAGGAACCTTCAAAACGCTTCCTTCGTTTTTTATGGTCGAGTAAATAGTTATTCAACTATAGGATTTTCCGATCAGACGTATTCGGCGACTGTGTCCGTGGAAGCGCTGAAAGTGTACAAGGGGAATATTTCTACCGGGCCCTACACTTTTTACGATTCCTTAGTAAACAACGTATGTGGCATACCGAATTACGGAAATTTAACTGGCGTGACATTTCTTAATTTCTCCAATACCTTTTCCACTCGAAAGGATCTCTATCTTGAACCCAATTACTTCGATTATTTGGAAGGCAAAAGCGGTTTTGTAGTACAGGGTGGACGAATCTCGGAACAGAACAGGTTCACGGGTGTTTCAATTCCTTTCCAAGAATTTGAGCAGATGCAAACGACCCAAGTTGGTAAACATGCAAAGCGTATAGGCGCAACAGGTGAAAAAAGAAACTGGATTAACTCCGGTGCGAAAACCGGTTTCGCACCTCCTAACCGCACTAACCGCTTTTACGATCTCAAGGGAAAAGAAGCGGATTTGTCAGTTAGGAAATCGTTCCAATAGCGTCTTTTTGCTGAGAGTGCCAGTATAAATTCTTTGGGTGGCGTTTTGCAGGCGAGGCAACTATTTGGTTTTCCGCTTCTTCTGTTTTCCCACATACAGGGCGACGATTTTACCGTCCTCCCAAATATGCATAGGGCGTCCGCTTAATTCATGAGACTTTACGACCTGGGCTACTGCTGCTTTAATTGCCTTTTCAGCCAACTTCGCAAAATCAAGTTTTTTTTCGGGTTTTTCTGTTTTCATTTAGATCGCCCCATTTCTTGAAATAGGAAAAAAACCTTCTCCTTTTTGATCTGAAGCCGCTCATTTTCGTATTCAAACCTGGTTTAAAATTTCTTTGTCTCCGCTTGAGGGGGAAAATGGTAGCGGGTCAGGGATTTGAACCCCGGACAAAAGGATTATGATTCCTCTGCTCTAACCAACTGAGCTAACCCGCCCCAAGAATCTTAAGCCCTACCGAAGTGGCAAAGCCTCTGAGGCAAAAACCGAAACGACAAAATAATCAGCCGGTTCCATACTGGCAATGGCTGACCCAGAGATTACCGAGATCTGGCCTACCTACCAGATCTCATCAATGATTTCACGGAGAAGGCCAGCTTCATGTTGTTCTTTTTCATCTTGCTGTCGTCTGCAAACTTTTCCTTAAGTTGATCCATGGGTGCATGGGGCTTCTTAGGGGGCTGCTTGCCTGGGCCTTTGCCTTGACCGGGCCCTTGTCCGGGTTTACCGCCGCGTTGGGCGTCCTGCTTATCGCCGCGAGCCTGAACCGGAGCCGATTCTTTCTTCATCGAAAGGGAAATGCGTTTCTGCTGGGCATCGACTTCGAGCACGCGTACTTGCACAATCTGACCGGCGGTCACGACTTTCTTGGCATCATCCACAAATTTGTCGGCTATTTCTGAAATGTGAACCAGTCCATCCTGATGCACGCCCACATCGACAAAGGCGCCGAAGTTGGTGACATTGGTGACGCTGCCTTCCAGCCACATGCCGGGCGTCAAGTCTTTCATTTCTTGAATCTTGGCATTGAAGCGTGCGTATACGAATTCCGCGCGTGGATCCCGGCTGGGCTTCACCAATTCCGCGGTGATATCCAGCAAGGTGGGCATGCCTACGTCATCGGTGGCGTATTTGCCGAGTTCGATTTTGGAAATGATTTCCTGATTGCCGATCACCTCTTTAAGGGGCGCGCCGGTGTCTTCGATCATTTTCCGCACGAGCTCGTAGCGCTCGGGATGCACGGCAGAGGCGTCGAGAGGATTGTCCGACCCTTGTACGCGCAAAAATCCGGCGGCTTGTTCAAAGGCTTTGGGGCCAAAGAGCGAAACCTTGACGAGGCCGGAACGGCCGGTAAAAGGGCCGTTGGCATTCCTATGGTCGACGATATTTTTTGCCAAGGATTTGTTGATGCCGGCGACGTATCCGAGCAGCGATTCAGAAGCGATATTCACATCCACGCCCACTGAATTCACGCAGGATTCCACCACCTGTTCGAGCTTGCGCTTGAGTTCGTTGGGATTGACATCGTGCTGATACTGGCCGACTCCAATGGACTTGGGGTCAATTTTCACGAGTTCGGCCAAGGGGTCTTGGATGCGCCGGGCAATGGATACAGCGCTGCGGATGGTGGCATCGAGATCGGGAAATTCCTTGCCCGCCAAGGGTGAAGCGGAATAGACGGATGCGCCGGCTTCAGAAACCACCACTTTGATAGGTGGTTTGGCCAAGGCTTGAAAAGCCGTGGACATGAATTCGTCCGTTTCCCGCGAGGCGGTGCCATTGCCGATGGCGACGATGTCCACGCCAAAACTTTCAATCATCGCCAAGAAAATGGTTTGCGAGGCTTCCGCCTGGTTTTGCGGAGGATGGGGATAAATGGTGCGATGCTCGAGCAGCTTTCCGGTGGGATCGATGACAGCCAGCTTGACGCCGCTGCGGAAACCCGGATCCACGCCCATGACGGTTTTAGCCCCAGCCGGCGCGGCCAAAAGTACATCCCGCAGATTTTTCTGGAACACGGTGTAGGCCTCGCCATCGGCCCGGTCTTTCAAATGCATGCGCACTTCCGTTTCGATGGAAGGCTTGATAAGTCTATCGAGAGCATCTTTTGTCATGCGTTCGAGTTCCAGCTTATACGGCGAGGGATTCTTGATGGCCTTGGCATGGAGGATAGCCAGACACTTGTCATCGTCCAACTGGAGCTCGGTCATCAGCACATCTTCTTTTTCGCCCCGGCGCATGGCCATGATGCGATGCGATGGCAAGGCGCTGACCTTTTCGCTGAAGTTGTAATACATTTCGAACTTGCTGCGCTTGCCTACGAATTCTTTGCGAACCTTGCTTACATAGAGGCCGATTTTCAAAGCCATCTCACGAATTTGTCTTCGGATTTCCGCATCTTCGGAAATCTCTTCCGCCAGGATATCGAGCGCGCCCTGTAAGGCTGCGGTGGCATCGGCAATATTGAGATCGGGCTTAACATACGCGGCCGCCAACTGTTCCGGAGTCTGTCCAGCTTCAGGTGTTGCCTGTGCTTCGAGAATGCGTGCGAGCGGTTCCAGGCCTGCTTCCTTCGCGGCCATGGCGCGTGTGCGACGCTTGGGTTTGTAAGGCAAGTACAAATCTTCCAGTTCGGTTTTGGAAAGCGTCGTCTCGATTTTACTCCGCAATTCCGGCGTGAGCTTGCCCTGGGTTTCGATGCTCTTGAGTATCGTTACCCGGCGCTCGTCCAATTCCTTGTAGTAGGCGTACTTTTCTTCGATCGATCGAAGCTGCGTTTCATCCAGCGATCCGGTGACTTCTTTACGATAGCGCGTGATGAACGGCACGGTAGAGCCCTGGTCGAAAAGCGCAATACTATTGCGAACCTGGTCCGCAGCAAGTTTAAGATCGGATGCAATTAATTCAACAAAGCCCACGGTATACTCCTGGAAAAACGCATTATTTGCCTGCGAATGCTGGCGGGACGGTAAAAGTAGGAATTAGGCCGGGGCTGAACAAGTACGGAGGTATGACACAAGCGTGACAATGGCCCTTTTGGCCGAAGGTATTATTAGAACAGAAATTCAAACGAGGAAGCATCCAATGACTCATCAAACAATGGAATCGTGGGACGGAGCATCGCTCTACTATCAATATATCAAGGATATCTCGAAATATCCTCTTTTGAAAAAGGGCGAAGAAGCGGCCCTGTTGCAGCTGGTACAAACCGGCGACCAAAAGGCCATCCATAAGCTGGTTTGCTCCAACCTCAAATTCGTCATCAATGTGGCTTTTATGTACAAAAACCAGGGTTTTTCCCTGCCCGAGCTGATCAACGAAGGCAATATTGGCCTTATTGAGGCTGCTAAGCGCTTCGACATCAATCGCAAGCTCAAGTTCATTTCCTATGCGGTATGGTGGATTCGCCAGGCCATTACCCGCGCGATTGCAGAACGGGCCCGGGTCGTCCGCATTTCAGCCGAAAAAGAGCTCATTTTACGCCGCTTTTCGAAGCACAATGTGCCCATGCGCCAAACCATCGGCGGAGGAACACAAATCGATACCGAAGTTTTAGGCAGCAAAATGGGGTATACAGGACGGCAGATTGAAAAAATCATGGAAATGGGCCTTCGGCATTCGTCCTTGGACCAAAGCCTTAACGGCGAAGACGGCACCTCAGTCATGGATATTCTGGAAGACACCCAC
This sequence comes from Fibrobacteria bacterium, assembly GCA_043721115.1. Lineage (GTDB taxonomy): Bacteria > Fibrobacterota > Fibrobacteria > UBA11236 > UBA11236 > Chersky-265. The sequence continues at coordinate 6,351 of JAYSRH010000381.1, forward strand.
ACCGATAGGCCCGATATTTCGACCAACCTCAATTCGCAGCGCAAATTTGTATCGCGGCTATTGCACAAGCTGAGTGAGCAAGAGCGTACGGTTTTGTCCATGTACTTTGGCATCAGCCATCATGAAGCGCTTAACTTGGAAGAAATCGGTGAAATCATCGGCCTCTCCAAGGAACGGGTTCGCCAGATCAAGGAAAAGGGCTTGGCCAACTTACGCTCCATGGAAGAAATGACAGAATTTTCCGCGGTCGGTTAACCACCGGAAGTGTTAAATAATTCAAATGGTATTGGATCTATATTCTTGAGAAGCTGAAATAAGGAGTTTCCCCTCTCCTTGGGACAGCGAAGGGACCCTTTCGAGGGTCCCTTTTTTGCAATTGAGATCCCCATTCACCTCAAATCTTCTTACAATACAAGCTATGGATGTGTCTGCACTACTTTCCCGTTTTCAATCCCAGAGTATTCTAGTACTCGGCGATGTTTTTCTGGACGAGTTTCTCAGCGGGGACTGTTCCAGGCTGTCTCCCGAAGCGCCCGTGCCCGTACTTAGAGTCGATGCTGAGAAAACCCGGCGCGTTCTAGGTGGAGCAGCCAACACCGCTGCCAATGTCGCTTCGCTGGGCGGGAAAGCCATACTGATGGGCCTTATCGGCCAAGATTTTCACGGCGAACTGTTCGAGAATCTGGTCAAGGCATCGGGGATTCATTTTCACGCCATCCGCGACGGTCGGCCCACCATGCGCAAAACCCGCCTGGTAGGTCAGGGGCAACAACTTTTGCGCCTAGATTATGAAGAAACACCCAACGTTTCCACGGAGACGGAAAATGAAATTCTGTCGGCCTTTCGAAAACATCTGCCTTCCACCCGCCTTATTGTGCTCTCTGACTATGCCAAAGGATTTCTGACTCAGAGCCTTTGCCAAATAATTATTCAGGAAGCGCATGCCGCCGGCAAAGAAGTGCTAGTGGATCCGCGGCCTCAACATTCCAGCTTCTATACCCATTGCGACTATATCACGCCAAACTGGAAAGAGTCCCAAGGGCTCTTGGGCCAAACGGAATGCGACCCGACGGATGCGCTTATTCTAGCCAACGGGGATGCGCTTCGTAAAAAACTGAACACGCATGTTGTTTTGACATTAGGTTCACGTGGCATTTCCTTTTTCCATCGCGATGAGGGATCGCATTTCAATCTCCCCACGCAAGCACGCGAAGTGTTCGATGTCAGCGGCGCTGGAGACACTGTGGTTGCCACCTTGGCCATGGCCCGCTCGGCCGGGGCAGGTTTAGAAGAAGCGGTGCGGCTTGCCAATCAGGCGGCCGGCATCGTAGTGGGCAAGTTTGGTACGGCAACGGTGAGTGCAGCCGAATTGCTCGATACCGATTCCGCAGATGGAGCCTCTGGATTGCCACGACTGCTGGCACGAAACCAATTGGCAACGCTCTCCGCGTCCTTGCGCGCCCGTGGTCGCAAAATCGTCACCATCAACGGTTCCTTCGATTTGCTCCATGCCGGACATGTCCATATCCTGGAGCAAGCCCGTGGCCAAGGCGACGTACTCATTGTGGGGCTCAACAGCGATGCTTCCGTCCGTGGCTACAAAGG
>JAYSRH010000382.1:0-23747 GCA_043721115.1 Fibrobacteria bacterium
ATGAGATACACAACGAAAAGAAACGCGCCACCGACAAGTGTCATTTTATGCTCCAATTTCCCACTTCAACTCAAAAGTGGCGTTTTTTAAAAGTAATTATTCTGTTCCCGAACAGGAAGTTCAAGCGATATCAATTAGTTCAAGTAATATCAATTCACCTCCAAGGTTTTTTTAGAGCCAGTTTCGGGGTTGATTTGGGTTCTTCGTTGGGGATAAAAACAGGGCCGTGCAAAATCTAGCCATAAAAATGGTTTTATGGTATGCTTTTTCTATGAAAGCTACCATCGAATTCGATGATGAGCTGTACTGCCAACTCAAGTCCACGGCTGCTTTGCGCGGCAAAAAAGTGCGCGAACTGGTTAACGACGCAACAGTCCATGATTTGCCTCGACTCAGATTCGGATAGGAAAAACCATGCGGCATCAAACTAACTCGGAAGCCATTGCTGTCTGGAATGGCCTGGCAAAACACCCCCGATGCGAATTCCTTTTGAACGAACCTTCCATGCTTGAGTCAATATGGTTGGAATGAGCAGGCCTGCGGAAAAATTCAAGGGAAAAGTATTTTTGCCCCGCGTACGCGTCGGCCGCTGATATCTTTGGTTCGAGCCCAATAAAAACCGCTCGCAGAAGGCATACCGTCCGGTGCTCGGGATCGAGTCCATAGGGCGAATCCTCCATGTTCCGGAAGGCGGCCCATGAGCTTGCCCTGGGAATCGAAGATTTCCACCACAGCCCCATTCGACAGTCCGCTGAACTCAACACCTTGTGCTGTCAGCCTGTAGGCCAACGAGGATTTGGATACTACAGCCTGAGCCAGTACACCGACCAAGGGCTGCTGCACATTGACATCCTTGCCCATAATGAGAGTGGCTCCATTCATAAAATTGCTTGCGGTGATGGCCAACCTTGGATTGGCGATATTTCCTGAAGTCGTGTCGTTGCTGCCCCTGACCACAAAAGGCCTTTTGTACAGCTCAATGCGCTTGAGAAGCTTGTCGGCGGGAATATTGATTGCGAAATAAATGATGTCTCGTCGAAACAAACTCGCTTCGGCTTTCCAATTCCGACTCAGACTGGAGTAGGGATATATCGCAGTCAATACCGAACCATCCGCATATGTGAATTTGAAAGTCATATCCTTTTCCCAATAAAATGCGCCCTGAAAAGGTCCGGAACCACCGGCCGCCAAAGCCGTGAATGTGGCCGGATCCGTAGGATTGATCACACGCGGAAGGTCACCGATGTAGGCCAACGGGTCGTACAGGATATTCGCCTGTGTGTATTGCGGGTGGAAGCTGCCGTAAACGGTGTAAACGGGTGTATCCCATTTTTGCGGAATCAGAAAATCCAGCTGCTCCCAATCCTGCTTCGTCAATGGCTGATTGGCCCGTTCCAGAATACGCGCACCGGATCCGTTCATTTTCAAGGTTGGAAAGCCTTCTTGTTTCGGCAAGTAATAGGGCGCATTGCCGCCGCGATACGGAATAGTGCCGACCTGCGTTGAATCTGCTCCCACGATGGAACGATACATGGCGTAAGCAGAAAAGTCTCCCAGACCGTCCCAAGTGCCGGGCCCCGCCAATCGTGATTCCAAGCAATGGTGCGGGCGAAACATCATATCAGAGCGTTCTTTGCCAAACTCCACATTTCCCTTTATGCCACAGATAGGAGAGATGAATTCGTTGAGGTTCTGATAATAATTCCAAGTTTCACCACGGCCTCCACCATCATTCGTGGTACCTCCATATGGGTACAAGTATCCCCCGCTGTTGGGCGGATTGGCCTGCGCATTATCCCAATGCGGCAAATCCATGGCGTGCCCCATCTCATGGATAAAGACATAATCGTAATCCCCGCCGACAAACTCCTTGTCTCCTCCCCAGCCGTTCATATTCATATTGTTCAGATTTCCACCCAAATACGCATAGGCATAATCGCCGGTAGCATGTTTAAGGGCTCCCAAAAATTGCTCTGCAGCATAGGCAATATTGGTGGTGGGAACGCCTTTGAGATTGGCCTTGGTATCCAGCACCACGGGAATGATATTCCCATCCGAATGCACGATTAAAGTTGGCAGGATCATGCGGGTGGGTAGGGTTCCAAGCCTTACCATTGTTCCTGGGTAGGCACTGGCAAAATTCGGCAGCAGGTCGGCGGGTGGCTTTATATCAGGTTTGCCTGCATTCCAATCGAGTATATCGATTGGCAATTGGACCAAGTTTATTTCCGGTGCCGCACCCACTTTTAGCTGGGCTTCGGTAAAGATTTTAACTGAAGTGCCCGCCTTCACTTCCAAGCTTAGTCCCAATTGCATCCAAGCGGCTGGCAAGGTTGCTGAAAAGCGATCGCTCAGGCTGGGTGTTGCCGCGACCACGGTAGCTGGCAATGTCGCTGGACCACTCAGACACAGAATGCCGACGGACACGCCTTTGATTTTTCCTTGGACGCTGACATCGGGTGAAGTGCCGGTGCCTGTCACGATTACTTGAATCAATGCCGGCCGCTTGGCGATTAAGAAAAAGAAGGGCCAACTGGGTTCCATGACATGCGTTTGGGCCAGATAGACTTTGCCCAAGGTGGCGGTAGCGTTTACTGCGGCACCGCATGCCTTCGCGTCAGCCGGTTCGGGATAATGGTATTCCATGAATTTGTATGAGGTGGGCAGCGCAAGATTGGTAGCCGGAACAACCACTCCGGGTCCAGCCGAGACGGAGACAGGTTCAAACACGAAAGTCAGAATAAAGCTGAACAGGAAATATTTAATGCTTTTACAGCCTTGAAAGCCTTTACAGCCTTTTTTTGCAAATCGAAACATTCTTCCCCTTAGAGCTTTCCAGTCCCAAAACCCTGCCACTGGAGTCTAAAATCACGATTAAACGTCCTTATCGGCTAAATTACCGGTTCTCCACCATTCTATGTTTGAACTCAGGGGACTTCCTGATTCAAAAAACGGGAGTCTTAGTGGCATTCATAGGCGCCGCATGGAGAATAACCGAGGTGCTTCGGTGAGAATTAAGAAAATTCGCCCTGCGAAGGGCCCCTCTGGACTGGCATCGAATAGCCGAATAAGGGACTCAATCTGTGTAAATCCTACATTTTTCGCCAAATTAAAGGAAGATTAATAATATATCGATAAATCACGATAAACCGATGTATTAGTTCTAGAAATGATGTATAATTTGGGTAAAACCTAAGGAGAAACATCCCCATGTCCAGACACCTTTTCACCTCTGAATCCGTATCCATGGGCCATCCCGATAAAATGGCCGACCAGATTTCCGACTCCATCCTCGATGCGATGCTTGAGCAGGATCCGCGCAGTCGCGTGGCTTGCGAAACATTGATCACAACTGGATTGGTGGTCGTGGCCGGTGAGATTACAACCAAGGCGAATATCGATTTTCAAAAAGTAGTGCGTGAAGCCATCGCCCGTACTGGTTATACCGATGCCACCATCGGCTTCGACAGCAAGACCTGCGCCGTCATGGTGACTCTCGACAAACAGAGCCCGGACATTGCTCAGGGCGTAACGGAAGGCGAAGGCCTGTTCAAGGAACAAGGCGCCGGAGATCAAGGGATGATGTTCGGATTCGCCTGTGATGAAACCGAAGAGTTGATGCCGATGCCGATCCATTATTCCCATCGCCTCATGGAAAAGCTGGCCGAACTGCGCCAGAACAAAACGCTGCCCTGGCTCCGTCCCGATTCCAAATCCCAGGTAACGGTCGAGTACGTAGACGGTAAGCCCAAGCGCATCGACACGGTAGTTTTGTCCACCCAGCACGGGGAAGATGTCGACCATGCCACCATCGAAAAGGAAATCATCGAGCGCTGCGTGAAAGCCGTCATCCCCGCGCATCTCCTCGATTCCAAAACCCATTATTTCATCAACCCCACCGGCCGTTTCGTAGTCGGAGGCCCCATGGGTGACTGCGGTTTAACTGGCCGCAAAATCATCGTAGACACATACGGCGGTATGGGCCGTCACGGCGGCGGCGCCTTTTCCGGCAAAGACCCTTCCAAGGTCGACCGCAGCGCGGCGTATGCTGCGCGTTACGTAGCCAAAAACATCGTGGCCTCCGGCTTGGCCACGCGCTGCGAAGTGCAGGTTGCGTATGCCATCGGCTATCCCAAACCCGTATCCGTTTACGTGGAAACCTTCGGCACTGGAAAACTTTCTCCCGAAGCTCTGGAGAAATTGGTTCAAGAGCATTTCGACCTGACACCGGGGGGCATCGTCCGCATGCTGGACTTGCTCAAGCCCCGCTACCGCGCAACCGCCGTGCACGGGCATTTCGGTCGCAAGGGTGAGCCCTTCACTTGGGAACGCACGGACAAGGCCGATGCCTTGCGCGAAGCCGCCAAGAAAACCGGCGCCAAAGCTCCCGAGCCGGTACACGCCTAAGGTATCACTGAAGTAAATCCCGGTAATCAAGACATACAACATTCATAATTACACATCACATTCATAAACTTTAAGGAAAAAAAAACACATGTCTACCATGACCAAATCGGCCCCGCAGGCCACCCCCAAGTATCAAGCCTCCACCTGGGGCAAACATAAAGTAGCCGATATGAGCTTGGCCGAATTCGGCCGTAAGGAAATCGAAGTCGCGGAAAAAGAAATGCCCGGACTCATGTCCACAAGAGAAAAATACGGAAAATCCAAACCGCTCAAGGGCGCACGCATCATGGGCAGTTTGCACATGACCATTCAAACGGCCGTGCTTATTGAAACGCTGGTTGAACTCGGCGCAGACGTACGCTGGGCTTCCTGCAATATTTTCTCCACCCAGGATCATGCCGCCGCCGCCATTGCCGCCGCAGGTGTTCCGGTTTATGCCTGGAAGGGCGAGTCCTTGGAAGAATACTGGGAATGCACAATGGCTGCACTAAGCTTTCCAGGTAAGGAAGGCCTGGAAATCGGACCGCAGCTTATCGTCGATGACGGCGGCGATGCCACACTGCTTTTGCATTGGGGACTCAAGGCTGAGAAGGACGCTTCCTTTTTGGACCGTAAGCCCGGCAGCGAAGAAGAAGCCGTAATCTTGAAGCTGCTCAAACGCACCCTGGTGGAAAATCCCGGCATGTGGGCTCGCTTCGTCAAGGATTGGAAAGGCGTTTCGGAAGAAACCACCACGGGCGTGCATCGCCTCTATCAGATGATGGAGAAAAAGGATCTGCTGGTTCCCGCGATCAACGTGAACGACAGCGTCACCAAAAGCAAATTCGACAACCTGTACGGTTGCCGCGAGTCCTTGGCCGACGGCATCAAACGCGCTACGGACGTGATGGTAGCAGGCAAGGTAGCCGTGGTCTGCGGTTACGGCGATGTGGGCAAGGGCTGCGCCCAGTCCATGCGCGGCTTTGGTGCACGCACCATCGTAACCGAAATCGATCCCATCTGCGCCCTGCAAGCCGCGATGGAAGGCTACAAGGTGACCACCCTGGAAGACGCTCTTGCCGAAGGAAACATCTACGTTACCACCACCGGTAATGTTGATATCATTACTGCCGAGCATATGAGCAAAATGAAGGATCAGAGCATCGTCTGCAATATCGGACACTTTGATTCCGAAGTCGATATCGTCGGATTACGCAACTGGCCCGGCATCAAACACACCAACATCAAGCCCCAAGTGGACAAATACGAGTTCCCGACCGGCAACAGCATCTACCTGCTAGCCGAAGGCCGACTTGTCAATCTGGGCTGTGCCACCGGCCATCCCAGCTTTGTGATGTCCACATCCTTCACCAACCAGACCTTGGCCCAAATAGAACTTTGGACCAAAAACCTGGAAGTGGGAGTCTATACCTTGCCTAAGCATTTGGATGAGGAAGTGGCACGATTGCATCTTGAGAAGCTCGGCGTAAAATTGACCAAGCTAAATCAGAAGCAATCGGACTATATCAATGTGCCGGTGAGCGGGCCTTATAAGCCAACGCATTACCGCTACTAGCACCGAAAGCGTAACGTTTCTAGTAACGATTTACAGTTACTAGAAACGATTTCCGCTTACTTAAAACGGCGGCTGTTAAACCAGAGCTTGATCGAGATCCGCCAAAATATCCTCGATATTTTCCAGACCAATACTTAAACGCACGAGTTCCGGAGGAAGTCCCGCCGCCTTCTGCTGTTCTTCGTTAAGCTGACTGTGGCTGGTGCTGGCAGGGTGCAGGGCCAAGCTTTTGGCATCGCCTACATTGGCAAGATGGCTAAAGAGTTTGAGTGAATCGATGAACTTCGCTCCGCCCTCGCGACCGGATTTGACACCAAAAACCACAACGCCTCCGTAACCTTTCTTCAGGTATTGGCTGGAGACTTTAAACGTGGGGTCGGTGGCAAGACCCGGGTAGCGCACCCAAGCCACCTTGGGATGCTTAATCAGCCACTCGGCAACCTTTTGACTGTTCTCCACATGCTTGGCCATGCGCAAGGACAAGGTTTCCAGGCCCTGCAAGAAAATCCAGGCTGAATCCGGACTGATACTCGCTCCCAGGTTGCGCAGGGGAACGGTGCGGAGACGTAGCGCAAAGGCAATGGGCTTGAGTGAGTCGTGCAAGTCCAAGGCCCAGCGAAGTCCATGATAATTCTTATCGTGTTTGGTGAACTGTTCGAATTTTGGATCGGACCAATCAAAGTTGCCTGCGTCCGTTACCATGCCGCCAATGGCAGTTCCATGGCCCCCGATCCATTTTGTCAGGGATTGAACGACGATGTTGGCACCATGTTCAATGGTTCTGAGCAAGGCAGGCGTAGTAAAAGTAGCGTCTACGACCAGCGGGAGTTTGTGTCGCTTGGCAATTTTACTGATGGCATTCAAATCGGCAACATCAAGGCCCGGATTGCCGATGGACTCGACGAAAATCAGTTTGGTATTCGGCTTAATCGCTTTTTCGAAATTTTCCGGATCGCGCACATCGACAAAAGTGGTGGTGATGCCGAAGTCCGGCAAAATAGCGTCGAACTGCGTGTAGGTGCCCCCGTATAGATTAGATGCGGAAACGATGTGGTCGCCTTGCTTGGCGATAGTGATGACTGCGTAAAAAATGGCGCTAGTACCAGAAGCGACGGCTACCGAAGCCGCGCCCCCTTCGAGAGCCGTGATCCGGTCTTCGAGAATGGCCGTAGTAGGATTGCCCAAACGGGTATAGATATTTCCGAACTCCTTAAGCCCGAAAAGGTTGGCGGCATGTTCGGTATTTTTAAAAACAAAACTCGTTGTTCGATGAATTGCAACTCCGCGACTAAGCTGTGTCGGATCCGGAGTCTGACCCGCATGAATCGAGGCAGTTTCAAAAGCAGGTTTAGTGTCGCCCATATTATTCTCCCGTTTTATGTTTTCCCTAACTGTTTGCTAGGTAATGGATTTAAAAGCTAATAAGGTAATTTTTTATAAAATGGAATGCGCTTTTAAATTTCCTACTTTCCCTTCAGAAAAAAATAGTTTAGAGGGCAAATCATGAAAAAAATCGAAGCCATCATCCGTCCCCATAAGCTGGACGATGTCCGGACAGCTTTGGGCGACTTGATTACGGGAATGTCCGTTATGGAAATGCGGGGATTCGGCCGCCAAAGAGGGCATTCCGAAGTCTATCGTGGAGCAGAATACAAAATTGATTTTGTTCCTAAAATACGCTTGGAAATAGTTTGCAAGGACGAGGATGCGGAAAACATCATCAATGTCATTTGCGCCTCGGCTCAAACAGGAAAAATCGGAGATGGAAAAATATTCATCTCCGACATCAAAGATGTCATTCGCATCCGCACCGGTGAGCGGGGAGAGGACGTCATCTGATGGAATCCTCACCTATTGTCCTCAACTCTGGTGATACCGCATGGATGCTGGTATCCACGGCCATGGTGCTCTTCATGATTCCCGGACTGGCCATGTTTTATGGTGGCCTAACCCGCGCCAAAAATATGCTCGGCACTATGATGCAGTCCTTCATTACTATGGGTGTCATCACTTTACAGTGGGTGGTAATCGGATATTCTTTGGCTTTCGGGGACGGCAACGCCTATTTGGGTGGCACCACCTTTGCGTTTTTAGGAGGTATTAGGCCGGATACCCTACATGGATCCATTCCCGCTTATCTGTTCATCGCCTTCCAAGGAGCCTTCGCCTGCATCACCCCGGCCTTGATTTCCGGGGCCATTGCGGAGCGTATCAAATTCGGAGCCTATATTGTATTCATAATCCTGTGGACCACCCTTGTCTATGATCCCGTGTGCCACTGGGTTTGGCATCCGAATGGATTTTTAGCACAAGCCGGAGTCATTGATTTTGCGGGCGGCATCGTCGTGCATTTGACCTCCGGTCTAGCCGGACTCGTAGCTTGCATTATTCTGGGCAAGCGCTCCGGATTGGATCGCGGCATCATGCCTCACAATATGGTACATGTCGTTTTGGGCGCGGGCATTCTTTGGTTCGGTTGGTTTGGATTCAATGCTGGATCCGCCTTGGCATCAAACGGTCTTGCCAGTCTTGCCTTTCTCAATACCTTAGTTGGACCAGCTGCCGGAATTTGTACATGGCTGCTTATTGAGAGAATCCATTTAGGTAAAAGCAGTGCCTTAGGCGGGGCTACGGGTGCCATTGCCGGACTGGCTGCCGTAACTCCAGCTGCCGGATCCGCCCTGCCCTTTGCCTGCATGGGTCTAGCAGCCCTCACGGCCGGAACGTGTTATGTATTCGTAGCTAAAAAACTGGCGATGGGATATGACGATGCGCTCGATGCCTTTGGTGTCCATGGCATTGCGGGTATTTTGGGCCCACTGGCTTGCGGGGTCATTGCATCGCAGGGGTTCAATTCCTTACTGTTCCATGACTCCGCTATTACCAGAAGTGGACTAGATCAGATGCTGGTACAGGTAAAAGCTGTGGGGATTGTGGGCATGTATTCGCTTATTGTGACAGGAATCCTGGTGATTCTTATTGAAAAAACCATGGGATTTAGGGTAACCAGGGATGTCGAAGAACAAGGGCTGGATTTGTCCTTGCATGGAGAAAGGGCTTACAATCATTAACTGAAAGTAAGCTGCCGCTTCTAACGAGGCGGCCTCATTTGGTCAGCATAATTTGCGTTCCAGAAGTAAGATGTCCTTCCCTATCCCATGTTCGCGCAAAATATAATCCGGTACTAAAGTATTTTCCGTTATCGGACTTCGGCTTCCATACGGCAACTCCACCCTGCTCCTCTATCCGGTTCAGGAATTTGCCCCGTGTCGTATAAATGTCCACTATCGCACCGCGCTGCAACCCAGCGAATTCGACGCCTTGAGAAGTCAGCCGGTAAGGCAGATTGGATTTTAACTTTCCGTATCGTCCTTTTATACCAATGATAGGTGGATTCACATTGACGTTCTTGCTCATAACCAATGTGGCCGCTGTCATGAAATTTCCCGCAGTAATGGCAAGTTTGGGATTGGCGATATTACCTGATGTCGTATCATTGGAACCACGCACGACAAAAAGCCGTTTATACAATTCTATGCGCGTCAGCTTTTTGTCCGCGGGAATATTGATGGCGAAGTATACCATGTCCCTGCGCCAGGGACCCGTGCTGGGTTTCCAATTTCGACCCGCGCCACCGTAAGGATAAAGAGCAGTCAATACCGAACCATCCGAATAGGTAAATTTGAAGGTAAGATCCCGCTCCCCATAAAAAGTGCCGCCATACGAACCGGAACCACCCGCTGCCAAATCGGTGAAGGTGGCCGGGTTGGTGGGATCGATGAGTTTTACCATATTGCCGATATAGGCCATGGGTTCATAAAGAATATTCACATTGGTATACTGGGGATGATAACTACCATAAATGGTGTAAACGGGAGTATCCCATTTTTCAGGAACCATATAGCTCGCTTGTTCCCAGTACTGTTTGGTCAATGGCTGATTGGCCCTTTCTAGAATACGCTTTCCAGTACCATCCAGTTTTAAAGTAGGGAAGCCTGTCTGACTGGGCAAATGATAGGTCGCCGGCGCCCCTTTATAAGGTACGGTTCCTGCTTCGCCTTTTTCGAAACCCACCATATAATGGTACATGGAAAGTGCCGAGAAATCACCGAACCCGTCCCAAGGTCCTTCGCCTGCGACACGGAATTCCTGGCACCAATGATTGCGCTGCATGGCATCGGACCGTTCCTTGCCAAACTCTTTGTTCTTGACAAGGCCGCAAATTGGGGAAATAAATTCGTTTAAATTCTGGTAGTAATTCCATGTGTCACCGCGTCCACCACCATCATTAGTGGTTCCTCCATAAGGATAGCTATAGTCACCTTCAGCGGGAGCCGACACCTGGTAGGAACCCTCGCCCCAATGCGGCAGGCTCAGGGCATGGCCCATTTCATGTAAAAATACCCCGGTAAAATCGGCGCCAACGAACGAATTCCCACCTCCCCATCCGCCCGGGTCAAAGTTTTCAGTATTGCCGTAATAATACGTATAGGAAAAATCGCCGCAGGCACGCTGCACCGCTTCGACATATCGGAGCGCCACGGCATTGATATTACCATCTGGAATGCCCTTGAGATTGGTTTTGGTTTCCAAAACCACGGGGATGATGCTGGTATCCGAGGACACGGCTATGGTGGGCAATACCATGCGGCTGGCGAGGCTCCCAAGTCGCAATTTGCTGGCCGGCATAGCGCCGGAAAAGTCCGCCATGAAGGTAGGTGGAATCTGTTTGTCCGTTTTTCCCGTATTCCAATCGAGTATGTCGAAAGGCAGCATCACAAGGTTGAGCTCCGGAGCCGCACCGAGCTTTAATTCCGCCTCGGTAAATGTTTTGGAAGCGGGTCCAGCTTTAATCACCAGACTTAAACCCGGTTGCATCCAACTCGCAGGCAAGGTCGAACTGAATCGATCGTCAAATCGTGGTTCCGTTGCTGAGGCCACTGCGGGTAGTGTCGCTGGACCGTTCAGGCAAAGTGAACCAACGGAGACGCCCTTGACCAAGCCTTGCACGCTGACATCTGGAGAAACCCCGCTACCGGTTATAATGACCTGGATTAAGGCAGGTCGTTTTGCCACCAGGAAAAATAAAGGCCAGGTTGGTTCCATCACATGCGTCTGGGCGAAAAAAATCTTTCCAAGTATCGCGGTTGCATTCGTTGTACCCTTACACGCTTTGGAATCAGCGGGCTCTGGAAATTGGTATTCCTGAAAATTGTACGCTTTAGGCAAAGCCAGGTTCGTGTTAGCCACAATCCCACCTGGACCGGCGTTTGCCAAAACTTGGACCGGCATAATGAGGCTAAAAAATGAGGGGAGCAACTTTCCCTGGATTAGCTTTAATAAGGGCATAGTCCTCCGGTTCTGGTTTTTATAATGCTGAATGATCCACTGAATTATCTACAGTGGAATGCCAAAAGTGGCAGGCTAAACCATGAGTTTTTTTCTAAAAAATCGGGGGAAACCTTAAATCAAAAAGTGATTTCCAGCTACTTTAAAATCCGTCCATAGGCTTAAATTTTGCCGATTCGCCTTCCAAAACTTTAAGTACTCGATCCGCCTTTTCCTTGAGCAAATCCACTTGTATAATTTGCTTAAAGAGCAGCGGTTGGCCTTTTTCATTGCGTAAAACGGCAATGATTGGCCGGGCAGAATCCTCGCTGTGCGCGGCAATCACGCGGCCCATCCGGCCACTGGCTAGCTCGACAAACGTGCCGATTGGAAATATCGAAAGGTAACGGATTAGGTCCCTGATGATGGCAGCATCCAGAAAATTCATCTGACCCATTTTGGTGACCTTATCCAAAGCGGCATGCGGTGTCATGGCTTCCCGATGGGATCGTTTGTGAACCATGGCGCATAAAGTGTCCGAAATTCCAATGATTCGAGCGGCCTTTGAGATCTGTGGCGTGGTGCGGTGTTTGGGATATCCTGATCCGCTCAGACGCTCATGATGCTGATACGCTGCTGCCAGTATGATATCCGAAGCCCCTTCCAATTTCTCCAAGAGTGCGAAGCTATTGGAAGTATGCCTGTGGATCTCGGCCATTTCTTCTTCCGCGAGCTTGCCTGCTTTCAGTAGAATAGCTTCAGGAACCATGGACATGCCGATGTCCGCTAAAAGCGCACCAACCCCTATTTCCAGAACCTGATTCTTAGAGTAACCGGACGCTGCTGCAGCGGCTAATGATACCAGGCAGATATTCACCGAATGCCGATACAAGTAGTCCGATAAATTTGGGCTTTGATAAAAACAAAGGGCCAAGAGGACGTTTCGATCCTTTTCCATAATATCGAGAAAGGATCCAACTAGATTCCGCGCCGGAGTCACAGCAGTAATTTCACCAAGGCAGATGAGATCGTACATTTCCCGCACTTGGGATATTGATGAGTCGTACAGCTTTAGTACCGTGGCCTTGTAGGTCAACGTTCTTTCTTCAACACGCGCAGTATCCATGCCCCGGGACATGGGAAGTCCGGAGGGATTGTCGCCAAAATTGCCTTTGTTCCAAATTTCTTGCAAGCTCGCCAAACGGGAGCTGGCTGCCGTACGTTTTTCCAGTGTCATAGGAGCAGCCTCCTGGCTCTCCTGAAACGAAGCATCATCCAACCCTAGAGTAGCCAGGCTGTCTAGATTCAATGCCAAGATTGAATCGAGTTCCTCTTCTTCTTTTGATATTGGATCCATATTTCTTTCTGCTCGACTTTTAAAAAACCTTGATGCGACCTTGCTGGTAGAGAAAAACTCTGGGTCCGGGAACGGATTCCTGAATGCGTTGACATTCCGCCCCAATTTTGATGATAACACCGGCATTGACCCGTTTCTCCACCCGGAGGCGAATCCCCTCTCGCAAATAGCCTAAGCGAATTTGTTCTTGAATTGCCACCTTCCGCTTTTCCAACTCGGGAAGCCTGGCCATAACCTGCTCTTGTACATCTCGAAGCTGTAACAATATTTTTGCTTCGCTGGATGAAAACCGCTTACGCGTCCGATAGATTTCTTTAAAAGCTTTCAGCTTCAGATTTATCTTTGCGAGATGCGAGGTCAACTCTTTCAGCTTCTCTTCCAACGCAATTTTATTTTCATGCAAGACGTAATCCTTGCCCAATTCCAATTCGGTTTTGGTGCCCATATCATTACCGGCAACTTTGCATTGCATTTCCGTATAAGCCATTGTGAGGCCGCCCACCAATGGTCCAAACACGGAAATGGACTTCCTGGAAAACATCTGGCAATTGAAACTTTCTTTTTCCAATAAAATATCTCCATGAGCCCGTATGGTCTGGTTCGAGGAGAAACCCAAATTGATATTTCCCTTTGCGGTAATCAAGCCTTGCCCGGTGCCGACGAACCCTTTTTTGATCAGTACATCGCCACCCACAATAAGTTTAGCTTCGCCCACGACACCGCCGATTTCAAGTGCACCGCCTACGTTAAGAGTAAAGCCATCAGTGACATCACCCTTAATCATGGCTGAGTTTTCATAAATAATATTACCGGTGGAGTAATCCACATTGCCTTCTACCACAAAGCATTCATTGACCAGGAGCAATCCGGCCTTCTGCTGCAAAAACCCCGATACCGATGCTATCAGGATAAGAGAATCGGTAGGCGACACTTCAGTATTAGTGCCTAAAGGCAGTTCCACATCCGTACCATCCACGCCTATACATGCTTGCCCAAAAAGGTCCATTCCCGGGGCGGACTTGGTGGATGTATGCTTACGGGCCAGGGGCTGCCCCTTTTTTACGGGCTTGATAAGATTCACATTTTTGAAATCAATGCTCCCAGTGTCCTCCGGAGAGGCAAATTTCAAATTTGGATCTACCAGGTATTCAATGTGCGCATTTTCTCCTGGCAAGGGAGGATCTTTAGCCTCAGCAACCTGTTTTTCTTCGACCGCTGCACGGGTTTTATTCCAGGTGTCAATGAGAGCTTGAATGGCCTCGTGATCCATATAATCGATACCAATGCCCAGGGATTTCAGCTCCTGGGTTATGGTATTTGCATCCAAGGTGCCTTTAATTCTCCCTGACGGTGGATGCAGGGAAACGTAGGCGCTAAGCTTGTCTTCCGAAATGCGGATATTGATTTTGACTCTATCGCCTTCCAGTATTTCGTCAGCTACCGAATCCTTTCCAGCTGCCGGTTCATTCCCAGCGGGCAAAGCTGCATCTGCTGGCGATTCCGATGAGGGGGGGCCAGAGGATGGAGTTGGATTGGAGTTTGGAGAAAGCATGGCTGCACCCATTTTAGGTCAATACCGCCGCCGGGGACAGTGTCCCACAGTCGGAATGGGTAAAGTTTTTTCGGTGTGCACGGCTTTCCTGCGCAATACCTGAATCGGTCTTTAGGAATATCCCTAAGGTCCAATCCAATCTGGAGTTGCGATGTGAATATATTATAGGGAATGGTGGGAAGATAAGTCCAGTTGGAAAAGCCTCTGAAAGCAAAGGTATTACTGCCGGGTGGCATGTCTGAGCCCTTTTGGTACGATTTGGATGGAGTTCTTGACGCTCAAATCCAAATGGGATCCATTGTGCAGGTACCTCTTATGTCCAAAATTGTAGCCGGTATCGTCGTGGAAATCGGTCGGCCGGACTTAAGCTTTAAAACCAAGTCTATTGCCCGCCAAGCTCCGGAAAACGCCAAGGTGCCCATCGCCTGGATCGAACTGTTGAAATGGCTTAGCGCGTACTATTTCACCCCTTTGCCGCAGGTTTTTGCCGCGTGTATGCCGAAACCGGCGCTTGATTTTCTCTTTGGAACCACTAAGATTGCAAGTAAAACGGCGAGCGAACCTAGCGCAAAAAGACGGGCTAAAAAATTACCACCACCTCTCGAATCAGCCTTGCCCGGTGACCTTTCTCATCCACAAGCGGCAAAAGATTTCATTCCTACATCGGAACAGCAATTGGCAATTTCAGCTGTCACAGAAAGCTTAAACCCATTCCGGTTTCAGACATACTTGCTCCATGGGGTGACCGGTAGCGGAAAAACTTTGGTGTACTTGCACTTGGCCCGAAAAGCTTTGGCTCAAGGCCGCCGCGTACTGGTGCTTCTTCCAGAAATTGCGCTTACACCACAGACTTTGGAACGCTTTCGGAATTTTCTAGAACGCCCCGTACTGGCTCTACACAGCAACCTATCCGCCCAGCAGCGCCGGGAGCTTTGGCGATCCGTTTTCACAGGACAAGCCGATGTGATCGTTGGAGCCCGGTCCGCGGTGCTCTGTCCTATTGACAATCTTGGTCTTATTGTGGTGGATGAAGAACACGATGGCAGCTATAAACAGTCCGACGCATCACCGCGTTACAACGCCCGCGATCTGGCCCTATATCGCGGCCGACAGGAGGGCTGTCCGGTAGTTTTGGGCAGCGCCACTCCCGCGCTGGAAACCTACCATTCCGCTCTCTCAGGAAAATACCAACTCCTGGAATTGCACCAAAGGGCTACCGGATCGCTCCCACCGCGCATACGCATTGTCGATATGCGAGAACAATACCAATTGCAAGGCAGTTTACTCATTTCCATTCCGCTTCGCGAGGCCATGCAAAAAGCGCTGGCTGCCGGTGAACAGGCTATTTTATTTCTGAATCGACGGGGCTATGCCCACAAGCGGGTTTGCAAAAGTTGCGGTGAACCCAGGCAATGCCCACATTGTATCGCATCATTGGTCTTTCACAAATCAAAACAAATCGTACTGTGTCATTATTGTGGTTTTCATATTCCGGCCAATGCGCCCTGCCTCAAGTGCTCGGCAACAGCATGGCTTGATGTGGGCCGGGGTATTGAAAAAGTGGAAGAGTATCTTGAATCCATTTTTCCATCAGCCACCATTGCCCGTCTCGACCGTGACAGTACTGCAACTTTGGGTGGTGCGGAAAAAATCTTATCCGGTTTCAAGCGCGGAGATTTCCAAATTCTCCTCGGCACGCAAATGGTTGCCAAAGGCCATGATTTCCCCAAAGTGAATCTAGTAGGGGTGGTGGATGCGGATTCCGGTCTTGGGCTTTCCGATTTCCGTGCGCAAGAAAGAGCCTTTCAGCTCATTACCCAAGTGGCTGGACGAGCAGGCCGTCACCAAAACTCAGGAGAAGTCTTCCTACAAACGTATAAACCGGAAAACGCCTTACTCGGATTCGCGATTTCACATGATTATAAAAGTTACTACCGATCCGAAATCGACCGCCGCAGCGAACTCGAGTATCCACCGTTTCGGAAATTGCTGCTGATCGAAATCACCGGCAATGATGAAAAGCTGGTGACGGAACACATGCGCCAATTCTCGGAAGCCTTTCAACATTTTGCCGCCCAAGCGGACATAATCGTGCTTGGACCTGCATTCGCTGTGTTGAAAAAAATCAAAGACCAATTCCGTTCCCAAATCATTGGCAAGGGTAAAGCCCAGAATCAATTGCAATGGGCTCTGAATCAGGCTCTCGAACGCTATAAACCCAAAGACCCAAATAAAACCAAGCTACGTGCTGACATGGATCCTCTTTCCATGCTCTAATATTCGAATTTTCTTCATCCCCTCTAGCACTACTCTAAATTATTTGTGGATCCAGCCGCCACCCCGTAAAATATGCAGTGGAGGAACGAAGGGAGATTTCCATGCTGCGTCCATGCACATGGCTTATGTTGGCGTTTATCGCCGTTGGCTGCGCTCCGCCGGTCAAGGTTAAAGTTGTTTTGCGCCTTCGTCCCGATCAAGAACAATTCTATCGCGCGCGGCTTATCAAACCCTTTGAGAAGAAAAATAATTGCATCGTGGAGCTTAAAAGTTACTCGGATCCGGCCACACTTCCCGATCTCCTCGCCTCCCCATCGGACACCATTGACTTAGTCGATCCCCCTACCTCCATGACCAGAACTCTTGTGGGTCGGAATCTGATTTCTCCCCTCGACGAAATAGTACCGCCCAAAGATGTGCAAGATTTGAGGCACGAATACTTTCTAATGGACATGACTTCCCAGAGAGGTCAAACCTATTTCCTTCCTCGCTACCTGGAAACACCCGTCATCGTCTATCTCAAATCGCAAGTGGCGGAAGCAGTTGAATACTGGCAAGTTCGCAAAGACGAGATCAATCGCCTGTTGGTTAAATACAACGGCCGCGGATTACCACGCAATTACATCCTCGAGAAGGATCCAGGCCAATGGGATGATTTTGATCTCTTTGTCGCCGGATATTTTTGGTCACAAAAAGAAGTCCAGGGTCAGAAACATGGTCGCATTGCTTTAGGACCAATCGGTTCGCCCGAGGCGTCGCAATCCCTGATGGATAAATGTTTCCAGGCTGGCGCAAATCAGGATGGGATTATGCGCATGAACGATGATGCCGTAGTGGACATGTTTCAATGGCAATCGGTTCTGGCTAAGGAGGGTGTGCTCAATCCCACCTTACTCAAAGCCCGCTGGACGGAGACGGATATCCGGCAAGCCTTTCAATCCGGCGATTTGTTCCTGGCTGAAGCCACGCAAATGGAAGCATTCCTCATTCACGGAAAGGGAACACCCGAGATGCCCGGCTTCCTCTCCAATGCCGAGGACATGGGTATTGCATTGATGCCTCAGGGTAATTCGCTCATGATCAATTCCCAAGGCGATGCGCTGCGTGAAGGTAGGCGGAGCGTAGGCACACGGGGTTGGTGGTGGGGGGTAACCCGTCAGTCACGTCACAAAACATTAGCCTACAAACTGGCCCATCATCTTTCCAATACTGCCAATCAGATTGAGGAATGCTCGGCATTTGGCATGGTGCCGGTCCGTCAGGACTTGCTCGGCGAACTCGGTCTTATGTTCGGCGGCGGTTGGACCGCGGATTTGTTTCACATTTCATCGCAACAATTGGTGGAAAACCGCCTAACGGTAGCTCCCATGGTTGAAGAATACCTCGACATTTCCCGCAATTATACAGAAGCCTATCAGGCAATTTGTCTTCCAGGAAACAGCCAGAAAACCCGTTTCGAAGACATTCAAAACGCTTTGGAAGAACGCTATATTCCCCGCCAAAAACAAGTCTTGGGCCCCAAATACCCGAGCCGCCAACTGTCCAGCCGGTAGCCCACTGCCGCAGGGCGTGACAGATTTTCACCTTGGTTCCTGCATTCCGGTTATCTTTTAGACGAACATTTTTATAATTCACTTTCAACACCTACATCCGGAACGGAACGGCCATGGAAAATCCTAAAGACAAACTGGAAACCCTTTTCGCAATGCAGACGGAACTCAACGATCGCATTTTCATCAAGAAGGGCATTCGTGATGGCGAAGGGAAAACCCTGACCATGGCGACTCTTAAGACCGAAGCGGGCCAGGCCGATCTCGGACCCAATACCAAAGTGAACGAATGGCTCGGCAAATATTTGCAAGCCATGGATGATGAATCACGCGAGCTCAAAGAAGAATTGCTTTGGAAATGGTGGTCCAAGGATCATCTCGATATGCAGAATATCCGAGTTGAAATTGTGGACCAGTTGCACTTCTGGATTTCCCTGGCTTTAACCGCCGGGATGGATGCCGAGACCGTGTTCAATGTCTACATGCAGAAGAACGCCATCAATCACGCTAGGCAAGAGAGCGGCTATTCCAAGGCCACCAAAACCGAAGCCGACAATCAGGCTGTGAAGATTTAGTTGGTGTTGGTGGTACAGGCGCTATCCAGATCGCGGACAGAAAGATCGGTACCCAGCAGGGTCTCTTCCAGCTTGATATCCAATGTCGACTTTTCCGCTCCTGTTGCGTTTACACAATGCGCGTAAGGGACGACTTGATCGGCAGATGGAGTGGCTGGGGCATCGAGTAAGCTCGGAACCAAGAAAGAACCATTCACAGAATCATTTAGCCCACCAGAAATGCGCGATAGGATTGTAGGGGAGGCTTCTAGTGGCCGCAGATTAACTAGTGTCCCGCCGCGGATGGAATCGCAAGATCGCAGTGCGGCACTTACACGGATGGAATCTTTAAGTAAGACACCCCCGGCCGCATTTCCGGTATCGAGACTTATTGGAGCAGAATCGAATAATAATTTACCGGATGAATCCTTAGGGGCTTCCGTGCAAGTATAGACTACCATAAAACTCGCCGATCCCGATACTACCGGCAACAATACTACCGGCGCCAATGTATCCACTGCCCTAAGTATCAAACTCTGTCGAATTTCAACGACTCCAGTTGGACTGGAATGAAAACGCAGCCCAATGGCCATTTTGCTGATGTCGAATGGCAGCAGCCCAAGATTATAAGCACCGGCAGCATCCACATTTACTGCCAACGATGTGCCGCGTATAAATACTTTACCGGAGTCAATACGCATGCCTGATGCAAGCTTTACTCTACCTTGAAATTTATGAAGCGGGCGCACATGGAAAGTAAGGGTCTGTCCGATTTTAACATCCGCAATTCTTAAAGTATCGAAAAATAATTTTTGACCCGCCTTAGAACCTTCGACAATATAAGTGCCGGATGTGGAAAGATTAAATCCCACTCGCCCTTGAGTATTGCTGACGACTTCTTTCTGGTTCGTATCATTGGAGACGGCATAATTTATTACCGTGGGATGGACCGAGTCGGGCCTAAATGAAGACTGGACTGCTGTTAATACAACTCCAGCTACCGGATTCCCGGAAGTATCCACTATGCGCGCCGTAATGCTAAGTGCCGACTGGTTATTCTTAGTGTCCGTAACCCCATTCTCAGTATCCGTACCTGTGCCGCCAATAATGCAACCGACCAACAAACTAGCCAAGGCCATTATCGGCAGCCAAAAACGAAAAGGTTGAGTTGGCGATTTCATGATTTCCTTTTCCTCTTGGAAACAGGCGTCGTCAAAGGGAATAACTGCATATTCAAATGGTAAACCCTCTCCGGTGCCTGATCCTCCCCCACTTTGCGCAACACTTCCTTACGCATGCTCCGAATCAGTTCAATGATTTCCTTATAGGTCCGTTCGGAAACGCTGACGGTTGAAGAACTGAAATAGCGTTCTTCCTTGGAATAGCGCGTGATCGCGCCTTCGGCCAAGCGGGCCATGGCTTGATGAAACTTAGGGATGAGCAAGGATTGCACATCGGGATTGGTAAGCAGAAACTGGGAGGAGGCTTTATATGCGCCCTCCGGAGTCTTTTCCACCAAGCCGAGTGTTTCCAAAAGTTCTATGGATTTCTTTACCTTCTTGGGCTGGACGGGAGGAGAGAGTCGCTTGCCCATTTCCATGGCGTTGTCTTTGTAAGGAAAGAAAGCCAGCATTTCTCGGATGGCGATATTGTACCAGTCTTGATAGTAATTGTACTGGGCCTTTTCGAGCACCGTGTGCCGATGTGGCGTTTTGAGATCCATCAAAACATTGAAGCAGCGATCCTTTTCTTCCAACGTATCGGCTTGATTGAAATAAACCAGATGACGAAAGTAAACGGCTTCAGAATCCGTGAAGCGCAATGCCTGGATAAATTTGGGAATACTTTTGTCGGTGAGGTCGTGCACGCCCTCCATCACCCGTTTGAAATAGTTGGGACCGGACATTCCTGTTTTGGCCATGAAGGACCGATGCGAGAATCCCCGCTGGTTGGCCTTCGCCCAGACATAATATTCCCGCAGGTAGGTCCGATAATCGGTATAGTCGAATATGGATTTCATGGTAACTTCTGACAGGATGGCGTCTCCAGTGGCTGTAGTGTATTATACTATTGAATAGAGGATTATTCCAGTGATTTTAAGCAATAATGGCATATTTAATTGATTTTAGGTAGTGTAATGTTAAATTAGGAAGGATGCGGCACCTTGGGAGTGCGCTACATCCCAAAACTCAGACTCCAGGGTGGACGAAACCCTGTAGTGGGGCTGCGAATATCCTACTTTTGATCTGCATGCGCCTATTCTCAATCCGGTTCGAGAAATTGGCATTGACCCTTGCCTTAGTCCTCAGTTTCTTAACGGGGACGCTTGCTGAAAAAAAGGTCATTGTCATTCCCATTGAAGATCAGGTCGATTTTGGATTGCATGCCTTCTTGAAGCGTTCCGTAACCCAGGCTTTGGAAAAACACCCAGACATCCTCGTTTTCAAAATCAACACCTATGGTGGGGAATTGCAATCCGCCTTTGACATCGTAGATCTTTTGACCGGCATCAAAGCATGCAGCACATATGCATACGTAGAACAAAAAGCGATTTCGGCCGGGGCGCTGATTTCCCTCGCATCCAACCGCATCGTCATGAACAACAGCACCACTATCGGAGATTGCGCGCCAATCACTCAAGGTCAAGATGGCATTGTCATGCTGGGAGAAAAAATCCAATCCCCACTCCGCGCCAAGTTCCGCACCTTGGCGGAACGCAATGGCTATCCCAGCTTGTTGGCAGAGGCCATGGTCACATCCGATATTGGTGTAGTCAAGGCGGAAACGGGTGCCACTAGCGCGCCCGAATATTTTACTGCAAAGCAATGGGAAGGCCTTAGCGAAAAGGATAAAACAAAATACTCGAGTCATAAAATCCTTGTACGCGATGGGCAGCTTTTGACCATGACCGACCGGGAGGCTAAGGAATACGGTTTTTCCCAAGGGTCCTATACAAGCCTGGAGGAGTTCATAAAAGAACGCGGATGGGTGAAGACGGAAGAGATACACACCACTTGGTCCGAAGAATTAGTCCGCCTGATTGGAAAGTTTGCACCTATTTTAATGCTGATCGGTTTTGGGGCCTTGTATTTGGAATTCAAAACTCCAGGACTCAGTGTCTTCGGCTTCATCGGCGTTATCTGCCTGGCCGTGGTCTTTGGAAGCAAGTATGCGGTAGGCTTGGCCAATCATACGGAACTGCTTTTAATCCTTTTCGGCTTTGCGCTGTTTTTCGCTGAGATGTATCTGTTCCCGGGGACATTGATACCCGGGGCCATTGGCGTCCTGCTCATCATTGTTGCGTTGACGCTTTCCTTGCAAACCTTTACGATTCCGGATCCCAACATGCCTTGGGAATTCAAAAGCCTGGTAGACAATTTATTCATGACGGTCGGCACCGCAGCACTTGCGGTTCTCATTCCCTTGCTGGCGATACGCTTTGTCCTCCCTCATTTGGCAGGCCCAGCCAAAGTCATTTCCAATACGACTTTAGCGGAATCGCGATCCGTTTCCTCAGGCACCTCCAAGATAGCCATAGGCCTTGCGGGTACAGCCAAGACGCCCTTGCGTCCCACGGGAAAAGCCGCCTTTGGTTCCGTGACCTTAGAAGTCAGCTCTCGCGGAGAGTTCATAGAACGGGGTCAGCCGGTGGAAGTTTGCCAAATCCAGGGCAATACAATTTTGGTACGCATTAAGGACAATCCTGCATGACACTGCTCTGGCCAATCATTCTACAAGCGCTTGCCTTTGCCATTGCCATGGCGGAAGTCATCGTTCCCTCCTTTGGTATTCTTTCGCTAATATGCGCGGCCTTAGCCGCCTATTCCTGGTATTTTATTATCACTCGACTCGGACATGGCGCAGCCATCGGTTTTGGAATCGCCGATATTCTGCTGATTCCCATCGGCATCAAACTAGCCTTTCATTTCCTGAGCAACTCGCCCATTTCCCATCGCACGGATTTGGGAACCGGGTCTGGATTGGAGTCTGTGGATTTGGAATTGCAGCGGTATGTAGGCGTTGAAGCCAGGGTGGATGCGCCGCTACGCCCCACCGGAAAAATCAAGATTGGCGAGGACGTATTCGAAGCCCAAACCTCCGGCGACTTTGTCGAACGAGGTGCAAAGGTCCGGGTCGTTTCCGTAATAGGCAGTCGTTTTCAAGTGGAAAAGATTTAGTTAGAAAAAGATTTAGTTCATTATTTTTTATTCAACAGGAGAGTATTTATGGATATCAAAATCATCGCCCTCGTCATTATGGGTTTGGGCATTATCGTCGTCTTCTTTATTTTGTTCAACTTCTTTGGCCTATGGTTTCAAGCACTCATGTCCAAGGCAGACGTAACCTTGATGGGACTGCTCGGAATGAAGTTCCGGAAAGTGCCCGCAAAGGTTATTGTGGAAGCCAAGATCATGGGTATCAAAGCCGGGCTGCCACTTTCTACGGAAGAACTGGAAGCCCATTATATGGCGGGAGGCCATGTGCTACGCGTCGTGCAAGCCTTGATCGCCGCCGACAAAGCCAATATTCCCCTCAACTTCAAACGCGCCGCTGCCATTGACCTGGCAGGCCGCAACGTACTTGAAGCCGTGCAGATGTCCGTGAATCCAAAAGTGATTGAAACCCCGTTGGTGGCCGCCATGGCCATGGACGGCATTCAGCTCAAAGCCCTTGCACGCGTCACGGTGCGAGCCAATCTCGACAAGCTCGTGGGCGGCGCCGGTGAAGAAACCATCCTGGCCCGCGTGGGCGAAGGCATTGTATCCACCATCGGATCGGCCCGCAATCACAAATCCGTGCTGGAAAATCCCGATCAGATTTCCAAAATGGTACTCAGCAAGGGTCTGGATTCCGGAACCGCCTATGACATCCTCTCCATCGATATTGCCGATGTGGATGTGGGCAAGAATATCGGAGCAGGACTGGAAACCGATCGCGCCGAAGCGGACAAAAAAATCGCCCAGGCTAAAGCAGAAGAACGCCGCGCCATGGCCATAGCCCATGAGCAGGAAATGATCGCCCGCGTGGCCGAGATGCGCTCCAAAGTCGTTGAGGCGGAAGCCCAGATTCCCTTGGCCATGGCCGAAGCGTTCCGCAGCGGCAATATGGGCATCATGGACTATTACCATATGAAAAATCTTAATGCCGATACCGCCATGCGCGAGAA
>JAYSRH010000383.1:0-3060 GCA_043721115.1 Fibrobacteria bacterium
TCATCGTGCCCCCGGTAAAATATTAAAGGTCCATCCCATGGAAAAATTAAATGGATAAGTGACGCCATTTCCGGCCTTGAGCGTAAACCCCAAATCGAAAAAAGGTCCGCCCCATTTCGGCAAAACATTCAAAAACGATCCAAAATTTAAACCATAAGTCAAAGAACTGTTGCTAGGGTAAATATCAAACCCTTCGGTATCCACATGGTAATATCCCGTCACCAGATTCACATAGGGGTTCCACATTTTATCCTGCCGAAAATAAAATCCCAGGGCCAAGTCCACTTTATCCTGGGCCAGGGCCGCTGGCCTTAATCCGGTACCCCAGCGGCTAGATATGTATTTCATATCCAGCTGAAGTCTATTTCCAAGCAATCCAGGCTGTGAGGTTCGAAGGCCAAATCCATTGTACCAGTAACCCTGATGTTCCTTTTGGAAAACCAGGGACCCTTTTAATCCAGGTCCGGCCAGAACGGGATTTACACCAACCGAAAGCAGTAAAAACGCTGCGGTTGCCAGTAGTTTAAGTTTTTGTACTAACTTGGGATAAGCGGTTTTTTTTAACATGGTTTTAGTTTCCTGATTTGCTTTGACTTAAAGTCCATGTCGAAAGGTGACGACTATTCCAAAATAAGGAAAGGTGATGTATTCGCGGCCTTTTACATAATCAAAATCACCGGGATGGCTTTTAGTATTATTGGAATACGTTGCATTCCCATAATCCATGTCGTAGGACGAATAATAGATGAGGGAATCAGAGGTATTGTATTGAGGATCATTGGGATGCCTGTTTTTTGAGTCATATTTTATCAAGGGCTTCCCAAATGGATCCTTTTCATAAGCCACTTTACTGGTTTCAATAAATTCTTCCTGGGTGCTACCCAAGATTTCGGAATAAGGACGCACAGGCTGTACTCCGAATGGCACAATGACTAGAGACAGGTCAATGCGATTTTTGATCACGACACCGCCAGAGAACATCACGCCGGAATGGCCACCTACTGTAATATCCGAGAATAACCCAGCGCTGAGTCGGCCCATAATCTCATTGTTTTCACTTCCCAGATAAAGACTGGGCTGAAAGGCCGGTACAGGTAGAATTCCATTCAGTCCATAAAGTCCGCCCCCTAAGGAAAAACGGTAGGTTTTAGCGGGATCGGTTATGTTGTATTCATATAGAAATTGGGAAAAGGGAACTCGCAGGCGCGCCTTGATGACAGGCAAATCCGAGACCACTGCTCCCGCCCCCCAATACCAATGATGCCGCTCCGCATATACCCGTTCGGTAAAGAAGAATCGCTCTGATTTTTCATCCGTCTTTAGGGATTGAGCCTGAATCCCAACTGCTGAGAATATCAGGCCTAAAGAAAGAAGCGTTGATCGAATGCGCATTGCATTTCCTTTGCGTTGAATTTAATTGTTGCCCATGAATTTGTATTCGCGAGGATTATTGTGATAGTACTCTTTCAAACTATTGACTTTTTCCAGATTCCGTTGAGCCGATTTTTTGGAAAACATGATATCAAGTATCCCAATAGGTATAAGAGCGGAAAAGGAAATCGTTTTCAGAGTTTTATCCTTTTCAACAAAGCCATAAAAAATCAGTACAGCTTCAGTCAAAGCGAATGCCATTCCCGGTGTCCAATCCCGGGTGTAATTCATTCCGGACCAACCGGGAATGGCGGCCACGGCCATCGCGACTCCTTGGTCGGTATTTTGCGAAACATAAAAATCTGAAAGCGGTGCTCCGGATTTATAATACTCCTGCCAATCCATCCTATCATAGCCGAGCTTCATCCAGTTTTTTTCGGTTTTTAGAAATAATTCCTCCTGAAAGGGGTTGGCTGGACCAGCTGGCTTTCCGCCCATTTTCATTTCCAATTCTTCTACGACATGAGCCGCCACTTTGGGAATGAAGGATTCATCTTGGTAGTTCACTGATGCGGAATATTTGATCGCCAATGTCTTGATATCGACTAAGGAAACATACAATCGAAATCCATTGGGTTCCTCAGATTCAACGCGGCTTTTCAAAATCAAATCGCCGATTTTTAGATCGGCTTCGCGGTTGTTGTCCGAGGTCCATTCGGATTTGGACAATTCCACTTCCTGTTGAGTGGTTTTGATACTGCTGCGGTCCACGATTTCGAATTGTGAGGATGCAACGAGCCTTTGCTCCATTTGTTCTTTGAAAAGTGAAATATGTGAACTCGGACCTGTCATGGCTTCCAATAGAACAACAGGAGCATTTCCAAACGAAGGGACGGTACACGCCAGGGCCAACAACACGGCCATCAGCAATGGCCTTTGGTTAATCATTCCTTGCAACCGGAGAAGAAAGCGTTTTTTCATATTTGCTATATCCCACTTACGCTGTAAGACGAATCCTGCTTGATGATTGTTCCTGGTTTCAGCTTGCTTGTAGCATTGATTTTGATTTTCCTCGTCCACCTAAAATAACGCTAAGGATTTGGGCAGACAAAATCGAGGCGGTAACGGTAATCAGAGGATTCCAGGGCCATGCCAAGGAATACAAAGGCGTCCAGGCTCCCGGTGGCAAAATGGGAATATTGGAAAACGGCAACAAGGCAAACATCCCGCAAAAGGCTCCGGCTATAACCGCCTTGGGATGCGTCCAGGGCATGAAAAAAGCCTGAATGAATATTCCTAGTAACGGACCGGTAAACAAGGATGTGAAGAACAGGGCCTTGGTCAATATGGAAACATCCCCAATGGCACAGACAAAGGAGGCTATCATCCCGAGGATGCCCCATAGGACCACCCACTTGCGGGCATTGCGAAGATTA
The DNA here is from genome assembly GCA_043721115.1 of Fibrobacteria bacterium. Lineage (GTDB taxonomy): Bacteria > Fibrobacterota > Fibrobacteria > UBA11236 > UBA11236 > Chersky-265. The sequence continues at coordinate 2,808 of JAYSRH010000383.1, forward strand.
TGCGCGTCCTCACCCGCTCCCTTGGGCGCCTTGGCCAAAAAGTCGACAACGGTGGTATTGGATAGAGCAGTAAGCACCGAACTCAACGCCCCCATGTCCGCAGCTAAAATGGCGGCCACCAGCAATCCTTTGACGCCTGTCGGCAAAACATTGATGATGAAATGGGGCAGCACTTGATTGACCTTGGTAAACTCCGGCAAAACGTCCACTTTGGCCACTTGGAAGTAGACGTAGAGAAAGGTGCCCAATGTGA
>JAYSRH010000384.1:0-23588 GCA_043721115.1 Fibrobacteria bacterium
CTTTTTCGGAAAGACTTTACCGCGTCCATTAAATCTTTGACTTGGTTGCGCAACGCCACGGTCTCCCCTGCTGAGCGCCCTAACTCAACGGCGTTAGCGTTTACGGCATTTTGTGCAACCTTAAGATCCGCTCTTACGAGCTCCAAACTTTTTTCCAACTCGGCCGCGCGTCGGGCCTGTGCCTGGGCGTCCGCGTGGGAGATTTCCATCTCTCTGATCTTTGATTCTTGGGCTGCATTTGTTTCGCGCAGTTGCGCTTCGGTGGCTTCGAGCCGAGCCACCTCCTGCAATGCCTGGGCAAGCTCGACGCGAACGGCGCTCACTTCGGCCGCCGCCGCTTCCTTCGCGGCAAGTGATTCTTTATTAGCCATCTGTTTGGCCAACGACCACGTGGCCAAGATAAACTCCTTCCCTTTCGCGTCCACTTCGGGGGGGATATCCAGTGTCGCTACGGCGCCGGCGGCGCGGGCTGTGCGCCACATATCCAAGAACTTTTTAACCGTCGTAAACGAGCCACCACCAATCCGACCCTGCACTGCCACGATGGAGGGATCGGCACCTTCCGCCACCATGGTGTCGGCGGAGCTATAAACCAATTCTTCGGTGATGATGGGACGCGGCATAAGGGCTCCTTATAATAATTATGATATGTAATTATGATAATTATCATAATATTTGGATTCGACATCAAGCCCGCCATCTGAAATTGAAGAAAACGGCTCTATTTCGCCTTATTTCAGAGATACCTAATTCCACTAAATCAGCCGAATTGGACAATATTTCGGCACGTTATCAAATTTTGATTGACATGGTTATCATTAAATGATAGATTATCTAGTAATGGCGACTTTCAGCGTGGAATGGAAACGCAGAATAGACAAGGAGCTGTCCAGCCTTCCAAAACCCGTGCAAGAAGCTTTTTTCCTGTTGGTCAAAGACTTGCGAGCAAATGGGCCTATGCCGAAAGGATGGAGTAGTATGGGCAAGCTAGGCAAGGACTCATACCACTGCCACCTATATCGAAAGTATGTGGCCTGCTGGTATAATCAAAATAACACAATATCAATTGAGGTGAATTATGTTGGCAGTCGTGAAGGAGCCCCATACTGAAATCCGGTTGTCCGGCGTCGGTGCTCAGAGTGTTTTGGAATCTCTGAAGGCCATTTATAAGAATGTGACCGTTGAAGATGACGCGGACGATGTTCCGGTAAATTCGGATCAGTCGGAGTGGTTTAAGAAGATGGATAAGGCCGCGACTCCCGGAATGGCACTGCGCGTTTATCGGCGCAACGCCGGCCTGACGCAGGAAGAGTTGGAAAAGAAGACCGGGATCTTGAAAGCGAATCTTTCCGGCATGGAAAACGATAAGCGCCCCATTGGAAAAAGTTCGGCCAAGAAATTGGCGGTAGTTTTTGAGTGCGACTATCAGCGGTTTCTGTGACTTTTTAAGGAACCAAGCCGCTCATCATATCCGCCTCATCAAATGGATGCGCCCAGAATAATATCTCTTCGTCGGTGGGCCCACACGCATACCCATTCACGCCATCAACTCCAATTAAAATGCCGTTTTTTTCTCTGATGAAAGCTGCAATCTCGGAGGAAAACTTTCCGCAAGTCGTTTCTCTCGTGTGGTAATTTCCGTTAAGGCTGACCGTATATCGCATTTTCCTTTTTGAGAACTCCTCGAGGGGCGTTGAGGCTGGACGTTCACTGGCAGGCCCAGCTTCTTGGATGGAAATCTCATGGTGCTTAAGACCCAGTTTGAGAATAGTGCCGTGCAATGCGTTATCCATGGTGCTCTCTAGATTATATGGCTGGAAATGGGCCATTGCCTCTATTTTTTGTCTTTTCCCAATTTGCCCGCTAGTTTAAATGCAGAAAAGCACTTCATTTGGCGGCTAAGTATCTGCCGATGATATTTTTAAAGTGGGTTACTTTTTCTTCCGGTTCAGAATGGGTAAGCTTCGATTTGGAAGATCCAAAAAACAACCCGTTTTGTGCTTCTTTTTTAATCTTTTCAAGAGGTCCATCTTCACCCATTGCCAGTGCGTGATAGTAAGCATATAAGAGGATATAGGCTTTGTCTCCTATGGCTTCTTGCAATTGCCAGATAAAATCGATTACCTGATATTCCCTGAGATCCTTTATGTCGAAATAAACCGTCCGATCCGGGTCAAAATATTTTCGGTCATATAACCACCAAGCCATTACTTGGAGGCCAGCCAAGTAGACTATTTTCCTTTCGATTTCAACCACGTCCAAGAGATCCAAAAGAAGGCAGCATGTTTCCCCTTCACGATTTTGCCTTTGAGTGTCCCACCATTGTCTATTGTGGCTTTTGAATTTTCCGAGGCATTCTTCAATGAAATATTTCGAAAGGTAATGGCGGTGGTTGGTCTGATTCATTTGATGATATTCTTTATTAATAGCGTATAATATATATAATATATTATACGCTATTGCTTAAATCGAGCATGAATATTCCCGTGCACGGGTATTCTCAACGGGGGGGCTTATGGAATGTTTCGGTCCAGGTTAAACCTCATTTGAGCGGTACCGCCTGGGAAATCAACGAGGGTGTCCATGGATGTGCCTTGCGACGTTTTCATAGTCAATCTATGCCGGCCACAGGGAATTGCTGATTCACGAAAAGGAGAAACACCTAAGTATTTATTATCCAAATAAACTTCTGCAAAGGGAGGGGAAGTCTTTATTTCTAGAAAACACTCTCCAGCTATGGTTTCGATTGGAGCCACAGGCGCCGGATGCATGAAAGTCTGAGGGCGTGTGTGGGGGTTACCCTTTATATTCAACTTTGAAACGGATGCAGCGGGCATTGCTAAAGTTATCGGCGATTCGGAAAGCGTAGGCGCCTTTTCGGACGGTAAAGAAATGTCTGGGGATCCCTTTTTCAATTCTTGGGTCAATATTAAAGGATAGGTTTTCTTTGAAACCATTTTGAGGCTAGGGCGGACGCGGTAGATTTCGGGCTTCGACCAATAAGTTATACCATACCGTACACCCATTCCGAGTAGGACAACCAACCCGATTAAAGCAAGAACCTTCGATGGAGACTTCCAAATTCGAAAGGAACTTTTTGTTGTAAGGTTTTGAATCTTCCTGGATGTATTTCCTTTGAATGCTTTCGCGGCACGGTCAATTTCTAGTGGGGTTAGGCGCGTTGTTGTAAACCCTTGAGTGTTCATTTCGATTAGATATTCACTCACCATTTCAACTGGGTTAATTACTTGCCGTTGATGTAGGATGCCCTGCAATTCGCCTTGAAGCCATTTTGGTCCCCCACCCCGCTTCTTAGGATCCTTTTCGAGAAGAGTTTTAACCAACCCCTCCAGGCGTGGGACCACGGCCGGATTTAACTTGCAAACCAAGGGAGGTGTTTCATGCAGCACACGCGTAAATATGTCCCCATAGGATTCACCTATGAACGGGTGTTCCCCGGTGAGGCATAAATAGAATAGCGTCCCCAACGCGAACATGTCCGATTGAATGCTGAGTGGCTTGATGCCCTTAATTTGTTCCGGCGACATAAATGCAGGAGGGCCTATAATCCCTTCAGTTCGCGTGATAGATAAATCCTTAAGATGAGCGATGCCGAAATCCATTATTTTAAGATAGCCCTGTTGGGTTATCATAAGATTCGCGGGTTTTATATCACGATGGACAATTCCCTTTTGACCTGATATTTCAAGGCCTTCAGCGGCTTGGCAAATCAATGCCACTACAACTTCCTGGGGAAGCGGGTTTGGCAGGATCTTGGTTATTACTTCGTCCAGGGTCGGTCCATTGATAAATTCCATGACGATATAGGGCACCCCTCCTTCATCGCCAAAGTCATGTATTTCGATAATGTGTGGGTTATTCAGCTTAGCGGCCGTTACCGCTTCCATAAAAAACCGTTTCACTACGTTTCGGTCTTCAATCTTTTCAGGGCGGATGGCCTTTATGGCAACGTGCCGCTGCAAATTAGGATCGCGAGCTAAATACACCCTCGCCATTCCACCTGAGCCCAGCTCACGGATAACCACGTATCTGCCAAAAGATAAAGGCGAAGTGGTCATTGTTTATTTTTACTCTTACGAATCACTATTCGGCTTTTGATGGGTTTTGCCAGTTCAGGCTCTTTTGCTTTAGTTCGAGACTGTTCTTCTTCTTTTGCTTTTTTGTAGACGCGATCAACCCAAAAATACATTTCATAAGGCTGGATGATTTGACTTATAAATGCAGGCGAGAATTTGTCGAGCTCGCTTATAACTTCGTCGATTGACATCCCGGCTCGCAGTTTAACTTCCGATCGGAACGGAATCATAGCTGGATCCGGCTGATCTTCAATAGATTTCAATATGCTTAAATAGCTACCATTGTCGCCGGCAAGCGCGTACTTGCGTCGTTGTTCGTTATACAAGGACTGCAACTTCCGGATCTCCGGGTCTGAACTAGCTGGATACATGACAGGTGGAAGCCAAGCCGTGGCCCAAATATTTTCTTTCGATCGGACTATACCGTGCGCTGATAGATATTCAATCTGAGATTTATCCCAGAATGCTTGAAGATCAACTGGCAACTTTAGCGGCCACAAATCGGTCATTGGATCAAATCTAAGCACGTGTTTGAAATAGCTCTCGGTTAACCCCGTATCGTGATGCAGGAAAAGGCTAAGCACTCCTAAATATTTTCCTTGCTCAAATGCACATTGCGGCGTCAGTCGAGCATGTGTTTTTCCAAACTCGGCCCATGAGTTTTCAACTTCTTCAAACTCGGACTCCAAAAACTTGGACTGGATTGTGCTTGCATCTATACACTGGGAATTCGAAGACATGGAGGATGATGAGGAATCTTGTGCACACAAGAAACCATACCCCAAAATCAGAATTAAAAGCGAGCGTGGCACTACTGCCTTGGTTCACCTAAAGGAAACCCTGGTTTCGTGGAAAAAAGGTTTGTGACCCCGGGGCTAGGTGTAACGCCCTTGTCATCTACTAAATACCACACCAAACCACCTCCGGCAAGTAAAGCGCCAGTTCCGAGCAAGGACCAGCCTAGAGTATTTTTTCTTGGCTTTAAAGTTGTGGCGGCTGCTGGTTTGGCAGAACCCGAATCGACCGCCTGTACCTCAATTAATTTCTGTGATTGCATATTGTGAAAGTCGAGGGAATCTATATCTGCATCACGCCCTTCTATCCTGACCTCCTTATTGGGGCCAATAATCCCCTGAACACCTTTAAAATGAACCTTACGGAGGGACACGTTTTCAGAAAAGGAAATGATGGCTGTGGGTGCATTATATAAGCGGACCCGATTGAGATGTAATTCCCCACCCGTCTCCACTAAAAATCCGTCCCATTTCTCCGAGCTCGGTTTAAGTCCAAACGGGAATTCTTCGAGTGTTCCCGAGACTGTAACCGGTTCTTCTTCCCATCCCTCAAGCATGAGCGTTCCTTTTACATCTATGATTCGGGTTTTGGTGGTACTCGCGTTCCAGGCCAGTTGTGTCCCAGCATAGATATATACTGTCTCCCCCTTCCTCACTTCCATTGTATCACATGGCAAATAGTGTGGGCCTCTTAACCGCGAGAATTTTTTCCCTATAACCAGTGGCAGGTACCGATACTTTAAACTATCTCCCCGGCATTCACCAGCAAATAAGGGTTTCGAGACCCCGGAAAAAACGCAAACGATTAATAAATATTTTAAAGACGCCTTCACAGTCCACCACCTAAACTCAAATACTTCGTGAGGAATTTTTTATGAATCAAACCGTTTTTAAACTCCACGGAAATAAATAAGGCTCCTGGAAGGGAAATATCAATAGGTACAGAATGCGCACCTGGATTCACGTGCTTGAGTCTTTTTTCAAATCGGATCTTCCCGTCAATTCCAACCCCGAGAATATTAACTTCATCCATTTGTCCCAAATTCATCGGACTTATAAATCCCAGTTCCACTTTTCCCTTGCCTGCTGAAACAAAGGGTAAGAATCCAATTTCTCGATTCGAAGATTTTTTCAACGCCGCTTCCATCGCCGAAATCCCTTCAGGTGAAATAGCCATAACGCGAAGCCAGTTCTGTCCGGACGCCATCGAAAAAGATTGTGCGCCATCTATTGCTGTTAGGGTTTCACTGCGGGCATCCCAAAGAGCATAATGGGCTGCGCCCTCATTTTGGGTTTCGATCTTAAAGACTTCAGCTTGCGGCAATCTTAAAACTACAACCTCGTTTAGATCGTCTACGCTCTTGATTCCTTTTGAAATATTTCCAAATGGGGAATCCCAAGCCAGGGACCGTGGAGAATCCCAAAAGGGGAGGAAAGGTGATGGTCGCAATAGACTCCCTTGATTGATAGCTATTTCCATTTCTCCTGACATTGGCCCGACAAATTTAAACGTTAATGCTTTTGAGGCAGTCGACTTCTGCATAGTAGGTGTGGGAGAAAATGCCTTCCAAGGGTCAAAGACCAGATTTGTTTTCCGAACTGCGTAGACGGCATAGCCTTTGAAAGGGCGCAGGGAATCCACTTTAATCCAATTCGGGATCGCGGTCGGCCCTGACCCTGCCCAGCTTAGACTGTAGAAGTATGAAATAGCAGTGGGATCAAAACCTATGCTCTTTTCAGCGTAAGGAATGGGAAGGGGGCTGGACACCAATTGCCATCCCGTATCTAACGCGACCGTATCCGCGGATAACTTCCATGTATAGGATAGCGGCGCGGATGGTTTGAAGTCTTCCTCGATGCCCATCAAATACCCGCGCGTCGGTTTAATCGTTGACCCAACTAGGTCCACCCATCTCCCCTGCCAATCGGAAATGGACACGTTCTTTTTGGGACCCATAATTTTGGATTTGATATCTTTTTCAATATCTACTGGACTTGGAAAGCCAACTAATTCATAGACATACTTGTGGAGCGTTGGTGCTTGAGCATTCATGGCTTCAGTAAAGCTGGCTACAGTTGGGGAAAGTATCATTGGCGTTGACCACGTAATTTTTCCTGAGAAGGATTCATACCCAATTTTGATAGCCTGTAGATTACCGGTTGCAAGATTTCCCGAATACGTGGAATCGCCAGCCATGTTGGACACTTGCACCAATTGGGAATGCCCGGTGGCATCCAGATTAAAAATCTGCAGATGGTACCAAATCAATCTGGTTTTTTCCAAAACAGTCAAGGTGGGCTTAAAGGACCACATTGTCCCAATTACAGAAACCGTTTGGGAAAGTGAAGCAATAACCGGCAAGGTATCCAGCTTCTCCAACACCTCTCCCACAACAATAACCGAATCCGTCGGCTGCACGGGCACACGATAGTAGCCATTTTGATATGTGCCCGATATAGAATCCCACCGAGCTCCCCGGTGCATGTACATGCGAATATTCGCAAGCCTATTCGGCGGCAAGCCTTGTAGCACAGCCGCATACGGCCCCGTAATGCTTAAGTCCACTTGAGTAATGCGCCGCTTAAGTAGAATTCGCAGCGAGTCAGTCCCAAGTCCTTGAAGACTCGGAAGGGTGTCCAATGCAAGGTCCCCGGGAGTTAATGAAATAATATCCTTAAGCGTATCCTGGCCAAGCATGACGGTCGATTTCAGACCCGCCGGGACCATGTAGTGATGGGCAAAGAAAAAAACCTTATTCGAATCAATAGGTGGCAGAGTCAGCCTGACGCTCAATGACTCTGGCGTAGTGAGCATTACGGTGATGGGTTGAACCGTATTCGAAGAATCAACCCAGAAAAGCTTCTGGCCCAGGGAAGAGCGCCGAAGGATAATGATCAAACTGTCATTCGGGGCGCGGCCCGGCCACTTGAACGCTAAGCCCTTCGAGAAAAGCCCCAGATCCGGAAACTTGCGTACGGTAGGCATAAAGCTCGAATCAACGGAAAGTTGATGGCCCTTGGCGCTAAGGGTAAAGATATCGCCAACCGTAGTCCTAACAGTGTCTCTGCCAGCGCCTACTGAAAGACGTTCAATTAGGATCGCTTGGTTGCTTAAGGCAGCGGTGGTTTTCCCCCAATACTTACCAGCCGAGTCCGTCACGGACGATAATGTCCCCCCATTCAACAGCCAGCTTAATGAATCAGAGCGGAAAGGCAAATCAACCCCCGTCTTCCCAAAACCAAACTTTAGTTCTCCCGCTCCTTCCGCCGCCGTCGTGTCTAGAAACCCAAAGGGCTTGGCCCCTTTCTGCAACACCCTCCACCGCTTCTTTCCAGCACCTAAGACCGGAACTTGAAATCCAGTGCGTCCGCTTCGAGTCACGGTAGTGAAATTAAGTGTCGTATCCGCACCCAATCCCTTCACCGATACGTTTAGCCCTTTCGGAGTGTTCTGATTTCCGAATGCTGGAATAAACTTTTTGGCAGCAGGTAATGCATTCGAAAAGACAACGGCCCCTTCAGCGCCAGCAGTCCCTGGCGCATATGTAGCACCGGATTCACTATATAGAATCGGCGTCCCCGGCGCTTTAATTTGAGGGAAAGTTATTGATGAAACCGACACCGGCCCCGCAACCTTCAGAACCGTGTCCTTCGCCCATAAGGATCGTGTCGAGTCCATTAAACCGGGGTAAGCAACCGTCGCATAAGCCGCAGTGATTACGCGCGGAATTTGAGCGCTGGATATGACCAACTCGACGCTGTCCTGTGCAGAAAGCCGAGTTTTTAGGCTTGTCTCCCCAGGGAACACATTAAAGTCTGGGTATGCCGCTGAAACGGGGTTTTGGTATCCAATTATCTTCTCGGAAGCTTGTTTAAAATCCCATCTTGCTAGAGTATCTCCAAAGGGAGCTATTACCAAATTAGAGGGATCTGCGTGGCCCTCATTAGCCGGATATTCAAAGTTATACCATGTGGAAAAGCGCACGTCTCCGTAGGCGGTTCCCCCGGCAAAACCAATTAGGTACATGATAAATTTATTGGATAGACCCGGAAGTTTTGTAACCGATGGTGGATTGCCGTAAAGGTTATTTTTAAAATTGTAGAGAGTAGTTCCATCGCCGGTCAACCGAAACTGAACTCTGTTGGTACTTAGGTTTGTAATGTCAATTCGTTTGGAGATCGATCCAACGACCTGACCAGAAAAATTTAGATAGCAGTTAAGGACTCTTACAGTATCAACTGTCAGGTCTATTTTTGGACTGGACCCCTGGGATCCGTTTATGACGGATCGTTGAATCAAGATTTTAGATCCTACAGCCGTAGCTCCGTTCCATGCTAGAAAAGTCGTATTAAGTGTATCGCCGAAAATCTGGCACGAGTCTATGAGCAGGTTTCGGTTTTCGTTGCCTACAGTTGCCCCTTGAATAAATTTTGCAGACCCGTCTTTGGCTTTAAAAGCCAGGTTCCGAAACACAACCGCAGCGCTGACGCTTTGCATCTGGAACAAAGTCCCCGAAAACTCAACAACCTCCGCGCTCTCCTCCGCGCGCTGAAAAATCAAGCTATCGGCCGTAAGGCCCGTTAAGCTAAAGGCTCCGACATTCACGTAAGTCTTGAACTGTACGATATGAGTTCCGCCAGCCGGGGCGGCCTGGATTTGAGCCGCAATGGTCGAGAGCTTCCCCGGACCATCAACGACGTAGGTTTTTGTCTGAGCGAGTGCGCCGGCAGCCGAAATGCCCAGCAGTACTAGACCGTAACGCACCGCGTTTTCAAATGGGAATAAAAAATATTTCATGGGTGAAAAGGTAGCTTTCCCAGCGAAAACGCTTATGAATCTGACCCAATTAGGCATAATTGGGCTGTTTTTGCCACATATACGAAGCGGAAAGCCATCTAGAATCCCCTGCTTATTTTCCAAACATTTAATGTACATAATATTGATTAATAATATCTAATATTCACTATTTGTGATTTAAATATCAATGAGCTCCTCACAAAGATTAATATGAGCTGCAATTGAAAAAATGTTGGGACAAGCCCTAAATATGGGACAAGAATCCTATTTTACAGGGTATGTTGAAAAAGAAAAAAATAAAATTAGGCCGAAAGCCAAAGGCTGAAGAGCTCAAGTTGAAGTACAGGATTGGGTTAAATCTCTCCGAATCCGACTACAACGACCTTCTAGACTTTAAGCGGGTCGCCAGAATTGATGAGGACGCGGACGCGGTCCGCAAACTATTCCGGCAGGGTTTCGACGTATTTAAGAAGGCGATGGACAAACCATCGAAGCCTTAAGATTATTCCTATAAAGGTCTTTCCTAGGAACCCGTTTCCGTAGTATCTTTGCCTAATGCCAAAAAAGAGCGCAACGGGTGGCCCGAAGGACTCCTTAAAAAAGGACCAGACACCAGTACCGGGCCGGGGTCGGCCTCCCATAGTCGAATCCAAAAAGCTGACGAAGAAATTCATAGCATCCTTCAGCAACTCCGACTTTTCCGAACTCAAGCAATATGAACTTGAAGAAAACGTGACTGACCACTCGCAGGCAGCTAGGAATCTGGTTAAGCTGGGTTTAAAATTGCGTGCGCTACTCCATAGTGGAAAAATAAAACCAGCGGATCTTTTGGAATAATTTCGCGCGTCCTCGTCCTTTTTCTGAACATTTTCCGTATTGAGGGGCCCTGGTCCCAGTACATCGGACACCCTAAAAGCTTAAAAACCAGGGTATTTATTAAATAGCATTAAATAGGTTTTAATCTCGTTTAATATATAGTATATTTATATCCATGATTATACTTTGCATGGGGCCATTATGTGATGTATCTTTTCTTTATGGTAAAGAAAGGCAAATCTGGCGCTTCCAAGGCCATTTTGAAAGGAACGCACCAACTTGCTCCTGCAAAGGAGAGGGGGCGGCCAGTTGGGGACGAATCCCAAAAATTGACCAACAAGTTCCTGGCCTCTTTCACCGAGACCGACTATGCGGAATTAATAAAGTTCCAAGAGGAGGAGTCCGTAAACGAGCACTCGGAAGCAACACGAAAACTTGTAAAAATGGGGTTGAAGTTGCGGAAAATGCTCCTTCGTGGAACAATAACCTACAAAGACCTTCGAGAGTAGGCCTTTGGCGGCCAAAGTCGTTTCCTATTCCACTTCATTCAACCACTCCCCGACTTAAAACAAAAATCTTCCGCTTTTTGATGGCTTCGGCACCCTTCCAACGAAGGATTGCTAAGCATCCATTCTCCGTTACCAGCCCGTTCTGGAAACGATTAATCACCATTTTCGGTTGTTGTACTCCTCATTCCAACATCTCTTATCATCGACATCCTGGAACTTCCAGAATTGAGGCATTGGTACTTGAAATTTTAAACCTTATCCAGGAGGCGAATGCAAAATTCATAACCAGTTGTTTCTAAGAAAATTCGTTTACTGTTCCAGATAATCAACAACCATATTCAACCCAAAGGAGGAAGCGCTATGCGCTCCAAGTTTAATTTCACGTCCGTAATTCTTTTTGCTTTGACCTTTGTTGCCCTCAGCTCCGCTCAGGCGACCTTCAATGAAACCTCCATAACAACGCCAATTCAGAATATTCGGCACATCCTCGAAATAGCAGGAGGTGGAATTACAATCGTTGCGATTGTTTGGGGGCTGATTTCTTTCATACTTGGTAAACGCGAAGCCCTTGGCCGCATTGTGGCCATTATTATCGCTGGGACAATAATTTTTGCGGTGGGTCCAGCCCTCGAATACTTTACCGGGAACGCAGCCTTTAACGGATAGTCGAATGCAGATAACACCTCTACATTCTCCCGAGCCCACCTTCCTTAGACTCACTAAGTTTGAGTGGGCCGTATTTTTCCTAGTGGGGATGTTTATCCCCCTATTTCTACAAAGTCTATTAGCCCTCTTTAGTATCAACACCCATTTTCCCATTCTGATTTGCGGCCTTTCCGCACTGGCATTTGCCATGGTCCTATATATTTGCAAGGATAAAGAGCAGGACTTTCTAATGACCTTCTTTATCAACCAGCTCATCCCGGATGTCATGGAAGGCGCGTATTATCAAATCCCCCCAGTGAGAAGAGAGTCTGATGGCCAAGAACCTCCTAGTCGCTGAAGAGATTTCGTCCGTCCTTAATCCCATAGCGTACCAAGGCCGCATTGAAGCTACCGAAGCCTTACCTATCCACTGCGCAGCGGTAGGAGGCTCCTACGCTGTCATGTTCAACGGTACCTTAACCACACTTTTTTCTATGCCTCGATTCGACAGACTGAAGCTCACTCCAGCCTTTTTCGCGGCGGATAAGGGCTTATCCGTCCAGGTCTATACTCACCGGCAGGTAGACGGCAAGACCCTGTCCTATTGCGCCTTGAGCAGTAAGATTGAGTACAGGTACACTTATCCAATATTGGACAGTTTCTTAAACGCGTTTAAATTTGGGTTCCGGCGAATCGAGCTTACTCGTTTCCAAGCGGCAACAAATGCAGCATACGCTTCAACGAGAGCTTTCTCAGCGCCGCTCGAAAAGGCTGGATTCTTTTCCGAACTCGTAGGTTTTTCAACCCTCACAAACGTTTTTGCCCCAATTCGGTTTAGGAACGGACTTCCTGAATATGAAGTGCCCATAAACGTAAACTTGTCCTATTTCATCCTTTCCGGTGGCCGATTTTGCACGGCACTTGAATTTCCGTCCCTCCAAAGCATACGCCGTAACGGCTTATTCATGCCTGAAAAAGGAGTGGAGTATTTAGCATGCACGACCGTGAACTATCCGACGAAGGCGGAAGGAGACTACTATCGAAAAGAAATTCAGGAATACGAAAGTCTTATTTCCAATTTTAAAACGAAACGGGACGGGGATTCCTTTATGACCCAGACCATTGAACCCGAAATGTTGCTCGATGCCACCCGGGGCATGGTCCTTTTGCGCAACTACGTGTTCTTGATTTCCGAAGACGCCATGCAATTGAGGAAAAGCGCGGAATCTTATTTGCGGGATTTACATGCTGCTTCAATGTCCGTAAACACTTGTATTGTTAGGGCCAAAGACGCCTTTTGCCAAATCCATCCCGGTCAAGCCCGGTTTATTCCAGGAGGTTCCCGGGCTGAATTCTCCGTAGTCCCTCGAATTGTGGAGGCGTTTCACAAATGATGATTTATCCAAAATACCCGAAGCCAAGTAAAGTTAAAGGCGCGAACCATATTTGGAATATTGTTTCCATTTCAGAAGGCTTTATCTTCTCGAAGGCGCCACTCATGGCGACCGCCATTTGCTATTTCCCGCCTCTTTATCAAAAATCAAAAGACCTACTCTCCGAGCAACAGCTTCGATTTGTCCGTAGTTTCTTTTCATTACCCATCGATTCCTACGTTGGCGCATACCTCTTGAAATATCCTCGAGATTCCAAGATAGCGGCGGTCACCAAAAGCCCACACGAAACCATCAATTTTCTAGAACAGAAACGCGTTGACGCCTACAACTCTTTTTCTTCTTCAGAATACAGTCCATTCATTTCAATATCCGTACCGATCACGCTCAAAACCAAAACCGGAATACTTTCGATGTTTAAGGGTAATACCCTTGACCTTTCCGACGGTGACGTTCAGCTAGGCTTCAAGGCTGCCACAGAGCAATTGGAAAATATGGTGGGCCAGCTCCGCGCAACCTATAGTGGCGCTTGTTCCCGGCTTTCCTCCCAGGCCGTAGCCCAATTCCTTGGCCTACTCTTAAACCACACCACCGCCAACAACACCTTTGACCTCAACTCCATCATTTCATCCGACATTTTTAGCAGCAATCCAAAGGGTATCACTTATTATGGCGGGAACTACCATGCATGCCTATCTATCCGCCGCGACGGATTTCCCGGCAACGCAGAACCGGACATGTATAACATCCTTTTTGACGAGGCGCTTAAGTCCATCCCTTTCACCGTCAAGCTCGCACTTTGTCTGCCCGATGCCGCCGATGCCAAGAAGAAAGCCAATGCCATTGTCAGCCGCATAGACGCGTATAGTGCCGTCCTCGGGAACATGGTCAAAGACCTGATGGTTCAAAAAGAAAGGCTCGACGCTGCGCTCATGGAAATCGAGCGTGAATCCGGACGACTCGTTGACGTGACTTTGACCGTCCAAATATGGGCCTCGACCGAAGCTGAACTCGAAATGCGGATAAAGACATTTTGCAATGTTCTCCGTTCAAAAGAGGTGGCCCTTAAGCGGGACACCTACAACCACAAGGCGACCTTCCATGGGCTAATGCCTTTCGCGTCACACCGGAATACGATTAAAACTCGCGTCCCGTCCATGAACGTAGAACCTTTCCTCCCCCTTCTATTTCCGGCCTTTTATTCCAACGACAAAACCCCGGCTGTGCCCACTTACGTGCATTCGAAAAATGATGTCCTCATGGCCTTCGATATCATGGACGAACGCGATCCATCCTGGAACGGCATCGTGGCCGGCCAGTCGGGAAGCGGTAAGTCATTCCTCACCAATTTCTTGATCAACAATCACATGAAAAGCGGTGGTCTCCTTTTTGTAATCGACAAGGGCGGTCCTGGTCAGGGCAGCTATAGGAACCTGGTGATGAATATACCGACAGGCCGATATATTGAACTCCGCTGGGTCGGACAAACCGAATTCACTATCAACTTTTTTGATGGGGCGCTTTTCCTCCGGGAGTCAGAAACGCGACAAATCGTCCCCGACCTCGAGGGCGAGGCCGACGCCGGTAAAGAGAATTTCCTATTGCAAGTCCTCACTCTCATGATACAGGAAGCGATTGGGGAGCGCATCCCCAAGCAAGATGAAGGGAAAATCTCAGGCCTCATCCGCAAGGCCTACAAAGACCACCGGAATAACGTCGATTCAACCTTAAACATCGATGTTTTCTGCGACAACTATTTCAAAGAGGCCTTCCCGGAGCTGTACGGAGCCATGCACAAGTTTGTCAACGACGGCATTTATGCAAAATTCTTCAAGTCTACTTCGAATATGGCCGGGGTCGATTGCTTTTGTTTCGATTTAGAAGGCTTGGAAGAGCACAAAGACCTTGCCCCCTTACTCACCTTGGTTATTACCCGTTTCGCCTATGACATGTGCCTGAACCGGCCCGGGGTCCGAAAAATGATTGTAGTGGATGAAGCTTGGGCCGCTTTCAAGGGGCCGTTAGCCGATACCATCGAAAGTATTTGGCGCACCATCCGCAAGCACAACGGCTTCATTTACTGCGTAACGCAGAGCTATGAAGATATTTTAAAGAGCGAAATTTCAGCCGCTCTCATCACCAACACCACCCACTTCTTCATGTGCGGGGCATCGCACAACATGGAATCCCTAATTCGGCTGAAAGCCACTGGCTCGCAGACCAACACCATCACCGAGTACGATTACGAGTGCATCCGCCAACTCGCATTTAAAAAGGGAGAATACGCGGAATATTATTTCATGTGCCCGTCCTTCAAGGGGCCGATTCGTCTTCGCCCGAGCAGCTACGAATACTGGTTTAGCACAACCAATGCAAATGACAAGGAAAAAATTGAAATCGTGAAACGCCAATTAGGAGTCCAGTATGTCACCCCTGAAGTTTTGGAGCGCTTGGTTAGTCGCTAACGCATTTTCCATCACGCAAGGGCAAACATGCTCGTGCGCGTCGACCAACTGGTACAATTCCGTTCGCCTGCCCGGGCTTATAGTGCAAAACACTTGTCCCGAATGGCCCGCCGTCATCAAAGATTTCCCCGTTCCTGGGATTAATGCAACTGTTCCCGAGGTCACAGGGTTTCTCTATATCTCAAACCGCTTTGTTGCCGCCAATGCCGGAAAAAATGTCGCCTTTCAAAGCTATGTGAGTGGTATTAAGAGACAGGACTGTACACGCTCATTTGTAGACCAACCCATATTCGCTACTGGGTGGAGCATTATTCTTCTGAATCGGTGGTATACCTATGGCCCCAAAGGGATCCCTGGACGACTTATCGATGGAATCATGACAGACCTTTCTGCCTCCTGGCTGTATCCGGTCCCGGATGTCTCGTCCAATGATACTTACCGCTTTTTCTTGACCAGTGGCCGCACGGCCATACCAACTATTCCAGACGTCACCTTAGGTCGATATCCAACATTGTATAACTGGGCCGCCAAAAGTGTAGGAACGGGAGGTAGGGGGACGTCTGCCCTGAATGTCAATACGGTGGCCCTTTTAAAGGACATTCGAAAAACCCTAACTGATAACGGATGGACGGATTTTCAGGCTGGCATGGTTCAGACTGGTGATGGGCTTTTTCCGGCTGTACTTAAGCGCTTGGGAGATCCGCAACGGGTCTACGCCTATTATGGTCGTTTGACGGACGGGGAGTCGGCCCGCCAGTTGGGATTTTCAACCGGTGACCCGCTTTATTTCTCAAGGCCTAACTTTTACCCAAAAACATCAACGGAATTCATGAGACCGGGATTCCGGTACGGCGCAGAAATCATGACCTCGACGACGTCCGTCATTTCGAACCGGGAGAAATTTGAATGGTTTCCAGAGTGCAGATGCAGTGATATGGCATACAATCCCGACCAGGATAATAGTCCAACCCTTGAAACGAGCGGAAACTGGACACCCATCAGCCCAAGCAACCTCGTCAATCGTAATCCCATTCAGCTCCGTGAGTGCCCGGACCACATCCAATATGCCAGCCTTTATGCAAAATGCGCTGCGGCCCTTTTAGGGGATCCTGTCAACGTCTCGAATCCAAAAGACAGGACGGATTATGGAGATTATTTGGCTTCCAAGATGGGTGAAACACCAGTCTTTAAATCCATGGAGCCAGAGGGAACTGTCGAAAAGGAAGACTTAGATGTAGACAAAATGCCCAGTACCCCCGCCTACTATGACCACGCAGGAAATCGCCTTAATCCTTCCACCGCGGACGTTAGCGACCCATTTGATGCAGGAACAAAATTCATGGTGCAAGGCGATGCGCCAAGCGATTGGCTTATCCTTGACCGGCACGTAGACGTAGATGTTTCCGACCGAATACGTCCTGTGTATGAGCGGATGAAAGCGTTATTCACCGGCTATTTCTCGAAGGGAAAAGAGGGCGTTTTACCGTTCTTCGATGTACCTGGAAATTACTTCGATACCCCCGTGGGTAAAGAAAAGCCCACCCTAGAAAAAACCGTTGGGACCATGACTGTAACTCTTAAAGTGGAACGGCAGGAGTATTTCCGTCAAAACTGGAAATTGCTCAATACCTGGGATAAATTTGTTCCCTTCCGCGATGCTCGTGTTTTTGTCACCCGGAGCCTGTCTAGGAAACAGGTCCCGGTTACTCAAATTTATGAGTGGCTTCCGGGCACGGGAGGCGCTACGTTTTTGGACCATGGCTGGTGGGCTTCATTTGAGTACGCCATTTTTAACAACAACAATTACGGCGACGCGACCCGCATTGGAACTATCACGTTCTCAGAGAAGGTCTACGACAACGCCTGGGGCCGAAATTGGAACAAAGACCTTTGGATGACTGGAGACAAGAACCGTTCTTCATCGGATAAATACGATCTTGCGTCCCGGGAGGCTCATACCGACCTCAAAGACTTGAGTGAGCGTGATAAAGAATCTTTCCCGGATAAATCCGACGCAATGCTAAAAATTGCGTATTACATCGCCGTTAGCGAAGGTCTCGACATGGCTATGAAGTGGGTTTATCAGCAAAGGGACAAGCCCTATATCTATGAGGGGGCCAAGCGTGTCGATAATATGGCAGCCACAAAGGTATCGAAACAAATCGCATTGGAGCTCTACCGCTCCTATGTCGAATGGAAGCGTATGATGGATATCCTTCGGGACATCCGGGACACACGTCGTTCGCTTGAGCGCTCGTTTTCCCGGTTCCGACAATCTGGAAAAATGCTCTTCGACTATTACGGAAATCTTGATTATTCGAAAGTTCGGCCAACGAATATGACTATTCTCTATCCTACCAGGGCTATTCGTTACTTTGACTTTGCAACCGATAACCTCGCCTTCGACGTAAAGCATTTTGAATTTGCCGCACACGCCATGGCCTTGGACGTCGACCGTTTCTTGAATGGACCTGGAAAATCGACTATCGCTTATTTAAATCGCGAGTTCCTGTCCAACCTAAGTACCATTGATGGGGAAAACGAAAATCAACGCCAACAGAATCATGCTGCATACCAAGGATCCCTGAAGGCCGCAGGAGCATCTGAAGACCGCAATTCCAATTACATCCGTCTTTCGGCCGTAACCCGCCTTGTTATCCAGAAGACCCAGAATCTCCAATTAAAATCCCTTCAAGCCTCAACCTCGGGCCTCCGGAACGTGCTCATTGCCGGGCAATCCGATTCGCGCGATTGGCTGACGATGAGCGATTACGTCACACAGAATATTGCTGGAACTCCCGGGGCCCTGATGCAATCTTTTGATCATCGAACCCCCCACCCTATCGCCGAACAACTCACAGTCGGCAGCTTGTTCAACAACGATTGGGTAGACGACCAAGTCAAGGACCTAGCCAAATGAAAAAACTGGCAATTGTTCTCCTTATAGTTTCTGGTGTCCAAGCGCAGCAAAGCGCTGCACTTAAGAAGTTCACCAATTATCTGCCCTCACTGACAGAAATTGGATTCATTACCGGATCCGTAAACTGCTATTTACAAGCGGCAACCCTTGTTCGAACGGTTAACCATGAAATAGCCCTCGCAAAAACCCTAGGCGACCGCATGGACGCACTTCAAAAGCAAGCCAAGGACATGTACGGTGCGTTCCAGGATCTTGCCGAGATTAACCCCTATGACATGGACTCTTGGGCGAATTGGCTGATGCGTGCCGACAACCTAAACGGTTATGAAATGGGCCAGTTCACGTACATCCTCAGCAACCAAATTCTAACCACTGTCGATCAGAAAATGACCCAGAATTTTTACCACGACATCCAGCGAGCACGCTCCTACGAAGTCAAAGACGGAAATTTTAAGGACGTAATTGAGCGCTATTACATGCGCACCCATTATGTCAATTACGATGAACGAACCCGTCAAGCCGCCATCAATAACGTCCGAGTACTCTACACCAGCCATCTAACCATGTTACAAAGTCTGAGGTCCGCATTGGATCTTGAAGCCGATCCGGTTAAGGCTAAGGCTCTTCGAAAAATGATTGCCTTCATCGAGCCGCAGCTTACCCACCTGGAAAAGGAAATGCGGGAACCGGCTGCAATCCAGCTTACATCGACTGACAAGCAAATCCAGTTCGTGGCCGACGTAGCCCAAGGCCTTTCCCATGACTTTGAAATGATTCAAACCATGCTTTACACCCATCAACAAAACCTTATCAAGCTCAATTCGGCCTGGCGGGAAACGGCTGAGGGCCGAATACCTAAGGATAAACGCACCACCGGTACCCTCAGCGCCATTACACCATCAAGGGACCTTTACGACCCCACTGATGCGGACAAGGTCCCAATTCCCGATAACAATTCCGAAAAACCCACGCAAACAAATGTGAGCCATACCGGATCGCCAACGAACATGGGTGACATCCTTTTTCTGCAAAATAAAATTGACTTCGAACGACTCGCCATCGCCCAAACAGGACTCTTGATGGATCTCATGACCTCTAACGCCAAGGCTACTTTCCTTGCCGTGGAAGCGGGGAAAAATATCTCCGCCACCAACGTCCGATCATCGGCCACATTTGGCGCCGAAAACTTCGCCCAGTCCATTCGAAAGAGGCTATAGATGCGTATTCTATGCGCGGTACTTGTTTTCTCATCTCTCGTGTACTCGGACCCCTCCGTAAGTGGTTCCTTTACTGTTAAGGATGCCGCCGACAACAAGCGTAGCATACGAAAGACGTGGGGCAATTTTCTTGCCGGGTACCAACAAGCCAGAAATATGGCTAAGGGCGTAGTCCGGCAAATGCAAATGACCAGTTCCTTGGCCCATAGTTTCGAGCAAAACCTGCAAGCTTGGGAGAGTGTAGCCAAACAGACCGAGGCACTCCTTAAGGCAGATATTTGGGATTCTAATCCAATCAAGCTCATCGAGAACACGGAGGAAAACTTTTTCCAGAAATCCGACAAGCTACTGTATTACACCATTCCGTCTGCGAAGACATCGAGCCGGCAGCTCAACACCTCACGCGCCGAATGGGTCAAAACCCTTTCCCAGCTCACTGACCCGGGAGCTGACAAACCGGGCCGGCAAGCCGCCGGAGTCATTAAGACCCTGGCTCTCGCAGACGCGCAGCGTCAACAGCATTCAAATGAAAAGGATGCCTACGCGGTCCGAAACGCCGCTATTGTTCGCTCGGGTCTTCGTCGCGACGAAACCGTGTACATGTCCGACAACGCCGACGCCAACCTGGCGGCCGCAGCTAAAACTCTACAATCCGCCACCGACTCCAAGCAAAATGAAATGGCGGACTTCTCCAAGCAAACCTCCGAGAACCAGTACGTCTTGAGCCAAGTACAAGCTGTCCAGGAAATGGATCGGGTAGAATTACTCTCACACCTTCTTTTGTCCAAAGCCTCTTCTTATAATCGCGCAGCCATTGGAAGCTACCTGCTTGTCTCGCCTCTTGTTGAATTATCCGATGCCTTAAACGCTCTACCGAGGAAGACGCCATGAGTATTGCAGATCCATGCCTTGCCTTTGAGGAAGGTAAGGACGCATTCCTTTGCTGTCAGACGCCAATTGACAACCCCTATCCATTCGGTTCCATTGAAAGCCGAAAATGGTTTGAAGGGTTTCTAGAGGCGGCGTGCTATCTCCAGGAACAAAAGGAAAAGTCATGCCAGGATTGATTCGTGCCAGATTCCGGCCAGGAAACCATTTTAGTTTCCGAATTCAGCTTCTCACAGTCCTATTTTTCCTCACCAGCATCATCCATTCTCAAACTGAGGAACACGACGAGCAAAGCGCGCCCGTAGGTCAATTTCTTGATCCCGACAACGTAGAACAGGCAAGTAAGTTTGCAGATGGCTATACTACGGCCAAAACCGGTAAGGATACCTATGGCAATTTGAAGAATGGCAAATACAAAACCATTGCCACGGATCTTTTCTCCAAATACCAGAATTCAAAGGCCGGACTCTTTTTTCAAATCAAGAAGTATCAAGGAAAAATCCATAAAATCATCGCCAAAGTCAGTCAGCGAGTCGACCGCTGGAGAACCACGGTCCCAAGGCTTAGGGCTTACCGGGAACGCGTTGTAAACTTTGCCGATGACAGTTATAGCTTTTCTCGGACCATTGAAGCCAGAGACCTTTGGGACATTGACAGAAACTTTTCAAAGGAAATGGAAGGACGACTGCGCCAAGGCCGGGCTCTTGGAACAAATATATGGGACTACCTCCTAAATCGAATTTCAGGGCCCTCCTATATGATGGGTTTGCAGAACATTTTTTTCCCTGATTTCGAAGCCGAACTCAATAAATCCTCCATTAACGGATTCTATTACACCAATGAGCACAGTAGCTCCGAGAAGATCCCTATCTTCGTGATGAACGAATGTTTTTCTGTGATGGGGGTGGTTAAAGATATCTCAGAGGATCAGTTAAGTGGTCTTGCAGATGGCCCTGCAGCCATGAAACAAAGCCAGGATAATAAAGCACTCCGGGAGGCGCTCATGAGCGACCAAAGCAGTTACACCGACCAGCTCCAGGTGCGACAGGATATTTTGAACAAGCTCTATGAGGTCAACAATAAGCGCAGTATTCTCCGGGACCGGATGGCCTATTTGGATCTCCTATGGGGACGCATAGCTCAGCAGAACGTGGAAGCGCGGCAATCGTCTACAAATTCCCTTGCCAAAGAAATCTCTGCAATCACCAAGTTAGAACTAGACCCGGACAACTATGTACTAAGCCGATACGGATTAAAGGAAAAACCCTAATGAATGAAGCTGTAATTTACCTAAGCAATATGCTCCATGGACGTTTTTTTGACCCTATGGCCTACTTGGCTGATAACGACGCGCTTTTAGGAGAAATGCTTCGTCACTTCAGGCTCGCGTCCATTGCTGTCTTCATTCTGTTTTTTGTTCTCGAAATCATTCGGCGACAAATGCGCAATATCAGCGGGGGTCAACCGAATATGATGCCTTTTATCCTCGCTTCCATCCTGCTCGGTGTTGTGATTGGTGCTCCTGGTGTTTACCTGTATGGATGCAAGCTAATCATCGCCACCGGGGCATACGTCGCGAAGGTGATTGACAATATCGACTCGGCTGCTGTGGGCATGGAAGTTCAAAATCTAATGAGGGGTTCTCTTTTAAATACCCTAAACCCTGTCGCATTTTTTACCGCAATCATGGAAATGCTCAACCCCTTGGCCTTCATTTCCGTTCTTTTATATTGGACGGCGACGGGACTCCTTTTCGTAATGCCCATTTTACAGGGTCTTTTCATCGGCCTATTCGTAGTTATGGGTCCAATCCTTCTTCCATTGGCCATCTTCAAGCCCTTTGCCCGGGTGGGCATGGTCTGGCTCTATTCATTGCTCGCAGCAAGTTTTTTCAGTGTCTTTGGAGTCATTGCCTACACGGCGATTTCCATTTCCGGAATCTTGACTTTCATTGCCGAATCCCAGACCAACGTTTTTCTCTCGTCCACGTATAGCTTGGTGACCATATTTCTCATTCTTTGCATTCCAAAGACTTCGTTCGCCCTTTTTGAAGGGTCCTACGCAGCCATTACTAAAGGCGTTTCAATGACTGCACGATTGTTGAAAATGTTTTAATGCTATTATTTGAGCTTTATTAAATCTTAATATATATTTATCGCTATGGATGAGGAGTTTCAAACAGCCTTAAAGGCTTTAGGCGATTTCACTGGACTGTTTGATCCTTTTCGCATCATAAAGACTCGCGGCATTGACGGGGCTTTGGTGTTCGACTCTATCCTGTCCAAGCTTATTCCTCTTGGTTTCAGCGTTCTCATAATTATGTCGCTTCTAGAGCTCATCCGACTCCTCATTGACTCCATGGGTGATTCAAAAAGGTCGGTGCCAATCGCAGGCGTGATCATGAAAATCACCCTCGCCGCGGTCGGTCTTATCGGGTATAAATTCTTTGTCACCACCTCTTGTTCCATTTTTCCGAACGTGGCGAGCCACATTCTAAGCGCTGCGGCCACGGACATTAATGTCCAAATGAATTCCGCTTTGTCGACAGTCCAAATCGAAAGCATGTCTCAGTTTAAGCTTTGGACTGGGAACTTTTTGGAAATGACGGCATCGGGAATCATTGCCGCTGTCCTTAGTTTTTTCGCATTAATTTTTATGTGGGTCATGTCCCTCTTGCAGGGTTTCCTCTTTGCCTTTTGGTATCTGATCGGTCCAATTGCGCTTCCCTGCATGGTCTTTAAGCCCATGTCCCACGTCATGCACAATTGGATGATGTCCATTCTCGGCGTCACTTTTTGGAGCGTCACCGGCTCGATTATGGTGGCCATTTGCGCCAAGGCCCAGTTCATTGATATGTCTTATGCTTCGGGAAGTATGGGCGATTTCTGGGTTTCCATCGTTTTCTCGGCCTTGGCTTTAATCATGATGGTTCTCACGGCTGGAATCGCCAACCAAACTTTTTCCGCCATCGATATTGGGCTCAAAGATGCCTACAAATCGGCAAAATCCTTGGCGCCGGGTGGACGAGGAAAAGAATCAAAATCAAAA
>JAYSRH010000385.1:0-3040 GCA_043721115.1 Fibrobacteria bacterium
AAAAAAAATACCTGTTGATCACTCTAGTTTTCCTAGTGTCTGGTTCGGCAATCAAAGCCTATCGCCATGCTCAGGTTAAAATCGGTCCAAGCCAAGACAGTGCTTTCGCGGTGTTGGACTCACTGCCTTCCAATCCGAGTATTGATTCTCTGCCGGCCACCAGGGATATGCCGGCAACCAAGGAAAGTCCGGATTCCGCTCATTCGACCCGTCATTCTTCACCGGCAGCCAATCATAAGCCTGCTTTCACGGGGAAATTGTCGCTGAATAAGGCTGGAGCGAATGAGCTGATGTCCATTCGGGGCATTGGAGAGAAAACGGCTCAATTAATTATTAGCTACCGCCAGGAACACGGCCCTTTCAAGGAATTGACTGAATTAGTGGGTGTCAAAGGAATTGGGGAGAAAAAGCTGGAAAAGATAATCCCCTTTTTAATATTATAATTAGAACATGCCCAAAAATCCTCAAAGTATCGTGGCTCTGGAATTGAGCCATGCCTTTCTCAAGTTGGTAGAGTTTGTTCCCGCAGAGAACCAGATAGCCATGGTTGCGATAAAACCTTTGGATGCGAGCCAGTGGGAGGACGACAACTACCTGGTGGAGCAAATAACATCCAGCATCAGCAAACATGTTTCCGACCCAAAGTCGGATCTTGTCACCTCCATGTTCAGTGAGAACGCCATCATCAGGGTGATAGAGGTTCCCAATATCGAGGACAACATCAATGATTTCATTCAATGGGAGATGGAACAATACCTCATTCGTCCCTTGAACGAATATCTTCTGGATTTTCAATCCTTAGGTTCAAATCAAGATGAAACGGCGCGCACTTATCTTGTGGCTGCTTTCAGACGCAGCGAGGTGAATCGGTTCACGACCATTTTAGAACGGTGTGGATGCAATCTTGCCGTTTTGGATTTGGATGTTTTCGCCGCTCAAAATGTCTACGAGGTCAATTATCCGGAAAAACTGCCGCTTAAAACCTTTCTGATTAAAGCCGATTCGCATGTCATTAAATGTGCCCGCACCCAGAATGGCCAGTTTCTGGATTTTCAGAGCACGGCCGTTGATGCGTCCTTTATGAATTTGGCATCGGAGCCTAAGACGGAAATGGTGCTCAGCTTGGTCAATCAGGTGCGAATGGCATTAGAGGCGGCCCAGGATACTTGGGGCGGAGTCGATCAAATCATGCTCTGTGGAGATCTCGCCCTGGACACCGAGTTTCGGGAAATGCTTGAGGCGAATATGCCCATTCAGGTCTTGCAGCTTGATGCTTTCAAGGAAATCAATTTTTCCTTGAGCCCGGAAAAGAGCGCTTTATTCATGCCGTCTTCGCCTCAATGCGCTGGCGTGGTTGGCTTGGCCTTGCGCCATCGCGGAGACTGTTGAATGATTCGGATTAATCTACTGAAATCCCTGCAGGTGCAGGCGAATTCGATAAACCTTCAGGATCCGGCGAATAAGCGTAAGAAGTTTGTTTTAGTTGGCGGCGGAATTCTAATCGTCCTGCTCGGAGCCATTGCCGTTTTGCAATATCCCTCCTTGCTCGGTGGTTTATGGACGAGTACGAAAACCGCAGCAGTGGCCCCGGTTGCCGAGGTTCCAAAACCCGTCACCCTGGATACCATGCAGCCCAAGTTGGTTACGGCCAATGCGGTGGAAGAAACTGTACGTGATGTCAGTGATGCCGAGGCCAGTGCGGCCGCTCCACCGACCTACGGCGACTTGGTGCCTTCCGAGAAGATCGAATTTCAAAACTATGCCTGTTCCCGGATTCTCAAGGATATCAAGGCCGTTACACCCGCAGAAGTTGGCTATGCTAATTTTATTTTCACGCCGCCGGGTGATTTCTACGTGCATGGTCTGGCCAATGATGATGAGAATTATCAGCGGCTCAAGAAGGGACTTGGTGAAATGGTCAATACCACCGTGCGTGCAGGATTGGAAGTGCCCGCTGGGGTCAAAGGATTGGCCAAGGAATTTTCTTTTTATGGAACCATCAATTATCCTTTGACTTCCCTTCCAACCCCGCCCAACCATGTGGTCACAAAAGTCAACCTTTTGCTTGAGTTGAAGCATTTAAAAAGCGTGGCGGCCAATCTTGGCATACTTCTTCAGGAACCGAAACTGCTCAGCACCGTTCCGGTCGGTGAGAACCAACGCATGATTTATGAGACCAAGGCGGATTGCACCTTCCAACAAATGCAGGATTTCCTGAGTGAACTGCACGAGGCAAAATCGAATCTCGGCTTTCTTAAATTTGCCTTACATGCCCGCGGCGATGAAAAGATTATCGCCGAAATGGATATCCTCGCGTACGTAAACTGAAAGCCCATGGGCATCATTATCACGGGCGGCGCATTCCGGGGGCGGAAATTGGTGACTGACAGCAGCTCCCAAATTATTCGGCCAACTTCCGGTAAAGTGCGCGAAGCATTGTTCAGTTCCTTGGGCGAGCGGCTGGACCAGGCTTCTTTTGTAGACCTGTATTCCGGAACCGGCGCTGTGGGTTTGGAGGCCATCAGTCGCGGTGCCCGCGAAGTCTACTTGGTTGAAAACCATGCCCACTCCTGGAAAATCCTCAAATCCAATGTCGGTTCGGTGCTGGGTGAAAGCGAAGCGGGAACGCGGGTTCAAACAATGCATTTGAATGCAAAAATCTTTTGCGAACGCATGCGGGAGGCGGGGAGGCGTTTTGATATCGTCTTTGCCGATCCACCCTTTGCGGACGATTTTTCTCTGCTGCAGGACCAGGTTTTGAGCATAGTGGCTCCAGATGGGGTGGGCATTATTCAGTTTCCGACGAGAAATCCGCCTGCATGGCTGGACAGCTCGGTTTCAGAAGGTACACTAAGGCTGAAGCGTTATGGGGAATCGGGTCTGGCCTTTCTGACTGGGCAAAGTATATTTTAGACACAGGATTGCTGAAATCTTTGGCAAATGGACTGATTGGGAAGGGTTGAAGCGTGGTCAAGGCAATTTATCCAGGAACGTTCGACCCCATCACCAATGGGCACCTTGATATTCTTAGTCGAGCGGC
>JAYSRH010000386.1:0-7816 GCA_043721115.1 Fibrobacteria bacterium
TCCTCATTTAGTGCAATCTGGGTGCCTTTTGGGAAAGCTTTGCCGTTGAGTAGGTAACATCCCCGTGACTTGGCATGCGTCTCGTCAACCCAAGCGCGAACCGTTCCCGAGGCGTTACGTACAATAAAAGCGGGATCGGCGGCTAAGTCCCGCCCCAGTAGAGCGTGCAGGCTGTCCAATTCCAAGTGCAAGCGTTCCAGCAAGGCAAAGTCCCACACGGCATGGAGATTGAAGGATCGCCGATTGATCATCACCTGCAGCTCGTTACCCCCTCGGTCATGATCCTCGCCCACATGCAAGGGTTGATGCAAATCTCCAACCAGATGCACCACCCATTTCAAAGCCTCTTCACGGGCATACCGATTTTTACTTGAACTGGAAGCTGTTCCCAGAATTGCCAGTTGCTTTTCCAATGCCGTAACCACACTCGGCGAATCAGTATGCCCAGGCGCATAACCCTTCTCTCCCAATTGGAGAGTAACAAAATGCCAAGGCCGGGTTTCCGGGCGTAGACTGCGGATTTCGTCCGCCCAGACGGCAACTTGGATTAGATGTACACTGAAATCGCCGGATTCAGAAGGCGGAAGGATGGAACGGATTTGCATTTTAGCATTCCGCGTCAACATGTCCTCAGCCAACGCCGCGATGACCTGATGACCCAACTCACCAAATGCCTGAGCCGATGTTGCCACCAACAGGGCCAGACTCACCAACAAAATTCTGAAAGAATGCCAATGACTCACGGCGGCGCAATCCTTTCCAAGACCTTGGGGAAAGGAAGGAAAGATAAACTGAATCCTGAAACATGGCCGAGAACAGATATAAAAAGATTTAGATCGGGCCAAAAAAAGTTAAGTTTTGACAGAGCGATACTTCTATGAAAAACGGAAAGTGAAAAGTGGACGATAAACAACGAGTCGGCATCGAGGCAGCCAAACGGGTAAAGCCGGATATGGTAGTGGGTTTGGGCACCGGATCCACCGCCGCGTTTTTCATTCGTGAAGTGGCAAGACGCATTCGCGAGGAAAAGCTGTCCATTCGATGCGTTCCCAGCTCCATTGCCTGTTCTCTTTTGGCGCGCGAACACGGAATCCCGCTGCTTTCCGTTGACCAGGTTTTTCGTGTGGATCTGTATGTTGACGGCGCTGATGAAGTGGCACCCGATTTGGGCTTGATCAAAGGCCGTGGGGCCGCGATGGTTGGCGAAAAACTACTGTGTGAAGCGTGTGATACTTTCATTATCATTGCCGATGGCGGGAAGTTGGTGAAATCCCTGGGCGAGAAATTTCCCGTTCCAGTAGAAATCCTGCCGGGTGCTTTGTCCATAGCCCAGCGCGCCATTACAGCATTGAACGGCATTCCGGTATTGCGACTCGCGACCGGAAAAGACGGGCCAGTGGTTTCCGATTACGGAAACCTGATTCTGGACGTAAAGTTTGCCATGGGTTCCGATTGGGAAGCCTTGGACACAGCTTTAAACAGCTTGCCAGGTGTTGTCGGGCACGGCCTTTTCCTCCGTTACAAGCAGAAATCCCAGGCTTTGATTGGCGTAGATGGAGGCGTGCGTTCGCTTCCTTAGTGTGCGGAACAGAATATGCAAAAATTACTGACGAATTTTCTCAAGGGCCTGCTCATCCTGGTACCGGCCGTCCTGACCGGGGCGGTCATCGTATTCCTCTTCCGGAAAATTGATGGCATTCTAGGTATTCCCTATCCCGGTGTAGGCTTTGTACTGACCATTGTCATTATCGTGCTTATCGGCGCATTAGCTTCCAATATTTTTTTCGAAAGGCTATTTGGATTTTTCGAAAGTGGCCTGACGCGATTGCCTGTGGTCAAACTTTTGTATTTCTCGATTAAAGATTTGATCGGCGCCTTTGTCGGCGAAAAGAAAATGTTCAACCGTCCCGTGATGGTTGCCATGGGCCATTTGCCACTCGGAATAGAGACCACCGCCGCCCCACCCGGTTCCGATATCAAGTTGTTGGGTTTCATCACTTCGGAAGCCTTGGACTTTCTACCCAATTGCGAAAACCGCGTGGCCGTCTATATGCCCCAGTCCTACAATATGGGTGGATATTTGATGTTGGTGCCGCGCGATAGAATAACACCACTTCCGAACGTGGAAAGCGCCAAATTTTTGGCCTTCATCGTATCTGGAGGTGCGGCCCGAGGCAGTTAAAGTTATACTACCTCATATGCGGCCACCTATTTTCCTGTTTCTTGCGACGGTATCGATTTTTAGTTGTCGATTCAGCGGAGTAGCAAGGAATGAACCAAAGGGCCATGTAGACTCACCCACTCAATCCTTGCCCACCGGATTTGACTCTAATGAAATTCTTTTTAACTCCCTGCCTACCTCTGCCAAAAAACGTTTGCCTCCAGGTTTGCAAGAGCTCCAAGATGTATTCGCTGATGCCGCCGAGCAGGCTATTCCTGCCGTAGTTAGCATTTATAGCGAAAAAAATATTTCCGATCCGGCAAGGGGATCGCCCTATGACGACTTTCTAAACAAGGGACCCTTCGAATATTTTTTCGGAGATCCCGATTCAAATCGCTCCATGCAAAATCCGCATCGGGAGTCCGGTCTGGGATCCGGAGTGCTAATCAGCCCCAGTGGATATATCCTCACCAACAATCATGTCATCGCGGGAGCAGACCTGATTAAAGTGAGACTGGCCAATGAGTCTGAATATATCGCAAGCGTCATAGGAACGGACAAACTTGCGGATATTGCCGTCATTAAAATTAAGGTGAATTCCGGTCCACTCCCCACCTTGCCTCTCGGCAATTCTGACATTCTCCGCATTGGTGAATGGGTGTTGGCGGTGGGAAACCCTTATGGGCTTTCTCACACGGTAACGACTGGAATCATTTCAGCCAAGGGCCGAAAGAATACGGGAATCACCAGTTACGAGAATTTCATCCAGACCGATGCTGCCATCAACCCAGGAAATTCCGGTGGAGCACTGTTAAACCTATCCGGGGAACTGATCGGAATCAATACGGCCATTTTTTCCAGAACTGGCGGGTACCAAGGGATCGGTTTTGCCATTCCCATCAATATGGCCAAAAAGATTACTCTGGATCTTATCCGTTACGGAGAAGTTACCCGGGGCTGGCTCGGTATTTCCATTCAGCCCATAGACGCAGGCATGGCGAACGACCTCAAATTGCACAATCAGCTGAATGGCCTTGCCTTCCATGGAGCACTAGTAAATGGTGTTGTACCCGGCAGTCCAGCCGAAGCATCGGGACTCAAACGAGGAGATATCATTACCAAGCTTGGGAGTTCGGAAATTCTTGACGCGAATGACTTGTTGAATTGCATCGCCCTGTTAATCCCCGAGGAATGGGCCGAGGTCTGGGTGATACGCGAGGGCCTCACTTTATCCTTCAAAACCCGAATTGCTAAACGGGACGAGAAACGTGTTACCAGCTATCACGGTGAGGACGAGTCAGAAGCCTTGCTGGTTGGTCTGCAAGTCGCGAACTTGACCCGAGAACTTAAGGAACGCTTTAAGTTGGACAAGACCATTGGGAATGGAGTGGTTGTAATCGCCGTAGAAGCAAAAAGTCGGGCAGCTGGGGCCAAAATCCAAGCCGGCGACCTGCTGATGGAAGTCAACCGGATACGGGTCCCGACTTTGAATGCCTACCGTACGGCAATGGAACAAGCCATTAAGGGAAACAAGATTCTGCTCCGTATCGGGCGCGAGAAAAAAACTTTTTTTATCACATTATAAAAGGACTGAAGCCCCTCCCCCAGATAAAAAAGAAGAGTTGCAGGTCTTGGATCCAAAAGGAGATAATGGGTATCTCTGAAGGAATACGGAACGAAATGAAAACAATCTCCAATATCACCCCGAGCGGAGTGGAATGGACCGAGGATCAGGTTATCCATTTCCCAAGCGGACTTCCGGGGTTTGAAACCGCGCGGAAGTTCATCATCATGTCCGTTCCCGAACATCAGCCCTTCCATTGGATGGAATGTGTGGATGGAAATAATATTCGCTTTGCCGTGATTAATCCGCTAAGCTTCCGCCCCGACTACCAGCCCAAAATCAAAAAAGAAAATCTTGATTCCCTGAATATCCACGACCCGAAAGAGTTGCTGCTATACGTCATCGTAACGTTACGCCAACCCATGGTGGAATCCACCGCCAATTTGATGGGGCCCTTGTTCATCAACATCCGGGAAAAACTGGGCAAACAAATCATCATCGAAAACGATGCGTATTCGCTACGGGAAAGAATCATTCCCTAATGCTGATACTGACGCGCAAAGCGGGCGAATCCATCCGCATCAATGACAATATTTGCATCACTATTGTAGAAGTGGACGGCAAGACCATAAAAATCGGCATCGAGGCGCCCAAGACCATCACCATCCATCGCGAGGAAGTGTTCCTGCGCATCAAAGAGGAAAACTTGAAAGCGGTTGGCGGTGCCAAGGATTTGGATCTCGGAACTTTATCCGATCTGTTCAAACAGAAATAAAGGGATTACTTGCCAGAATACACAAGCTTTTTGGTAAGCTCATTCTGGCCGGAGCGCAAAGTAAGGTACAGGAAACCGGTGGGAATATCTTGCAAGGGAATAAGAACCAACTTCTTCTCAGAATCAAGATGGTAGACCAACTGACCCCGGGTATTGAAAACCAAAATGGACACAGGTACGTCGAGATAAATCCGAAGCGTGTTTTGAGTAATAAACGCGTCGCCTAAACTGACTTTAGGCACTTCTTTGGCAATGGGAGGATTCGCTTGGGAAGTGGGTGTGTTTGCTTGGGAAGCCGGAAGCGGCTTAGCCTTTGCTGCAGACTTAGCGGAAACGAGAACAGGCGAGCACATGGCCGTAACCAGTACTACCGCCGTAAAGATTTTCGAGAATCTGCCCTGCATGCCTTAAGTATGCTTTATTTTTGTCGGAAACGCTAGGTTTTTTAAGGGCTTCTTTGTACGGAAAGCAACGTTTTCAGCAATTTTTGTGAATGCGTGGCATAAAATGAAAAATCATGCTCCCCATCAGGGAAATAGTGAATGGTCGAGTTCGGGTACACGCTTTTCCATCGATCCAAATACGGCATCACCGCCGAGGTAGGAAAAAGCCTATCCTGACCCCCTTGTAAGAAATCCCATGTGCCCAAAGCGAACTGGGGATGGCCGACCAACGATTCCGGCGGAATCACGATTTGAGGGTAACAGGAAATGAGCAAACGTCGACGCAAAGGATATTTTCCCTCGGCGCTATACGCGATAACGCCCAAGCTACCATCCGATACACCCACCATGGTGATGTTTCCTGGGTCGATGGGATAGTGGACGAGCATATAGGCAATAAGTGTATTGATATGACTCAGGCCCTGGGCCGTCAGCCAATCTTGGCCCGCAAATGCTGATGGGCTGCACACATAATAGGAACGCATATTTATGAATGGGAGTATGGCGCGGTGGGCGTCCGCCCCTTTGGCCGAATTGATGCTACGCATTCCACCGTGCAGCCAAACGATCAAGCCTATTTTTCGAGCGGGCTTTTTTTCTGGAACCGTGATGCCGCAGACATTGCTGTCTGGGCCGAGCCGAAGGTGAATGGCTGGATAGCCATCACTTGCGACATTCTGGGTCGACATGGCCCAGCTGGAGCTGTAGATGCAGACCATAACGAGCAACTTAAAGCTGCGGCAGAAGTTGAAAAATATTTTGGAGCCCCGATGAAAACGCAATTTATCGGCGTTCTGCTCGCCCTTTGTGTTTTAATTCCGATCTCTCTTCCCTTTTCTCCTCTCGCTTGTTTTCGCGCCGCTGATTCTTGAATTCTTCACGCCACGCTTGACGTCGAGAATGCAAATCCGCTTGAATATCCATTAGCTTGTGATGTTGTTCGGCGGATAGCCCCGCTTGAAATTGACTCCAGGATTCCACTTTAAGCAAAGTTAACTTGCGATCTGCTTCGGCTACTTTTTCGCCAGCCTTCATTGCCTCACCCTTGTTCACTGGATAGCTGGTTAAAGCATTTTTCAAGTCCAACTCCGATATAGCCTTCTCACTTTGCAATTTGATTTTTTGCTTTTGAACAGCCAGGTGGGCTTCCTTAAACTTCTTCTGTTGTTCAGGGGTGAGATCTAACTCCCGAAGAAGCTTTGGATTTAAAGGTTCAATCTCCGCCGGAACATCCGGTCCACCCGGTTCCGCCTTTGCCACTTGAACCAAGGCCATTATGAGAAGAGCCATCCATAAAAAACCTTGCTTCTTTTTTCCTGCTAGGGTCGACTTGCAATTCATCATAAAATCTCCTCTGCCGAATCATCGGCATCCAATTCCATTTCTCCCAAATCCGCATCCCATCCCAAAATGTCCGGATCCAAAAACTCTGTGGCAACCGATTCTCCATGCACTTGGTTGGAATCCGAATGCAGTTGGGTTGATTCTGCATGCAGAGATAGCCTGCTCCCGGCTTTACTGCGATGCTGCATAAACATTCCAAACCCAAGCAAACAAGTGGTCAATGTAACCGATGCTGCCAATTTGAAAAGAGGCGAATGCCAAAGCCGGTCAATGCCATGCGTATTTTGCCGATCGGAATCGGCAGGTTTTAGAACAACTTGGGATGCAATCTTTCGCCACAATTCGTCCGAGGGCTTCAGACGTTTCGAATCCTGGAACAGGTCGTCAAACTTTTTCAACGCCAGCCTCCTTTTCCAAATATTCCTTGACCCGATCGCGGGCCCGGGATAGCCGCGACTTCAGTGTCCCTTCCGGCAGCTTGAACAAGACTGATAATTCTTTTAAGGGCAAGCCTTCGCCTTCCTTTAGCCAAAGCAAGGAGCGCGTATCGGGATCGAGCACGGCTAAGGCTTTGCCCAAAAGGTCCGACACTTCGTAGGACGTTCCAATTTCCCTGGGAGCCAACTCTTCCAGATTTTCCGATTCCAGCTTCAACCGATTCTTGGCTTGCTGCAATCGGTTGAGGCACATATTGTGCGCCACTCGAAAAAGCCATGTTCCCAAACTGCTTTCGCCCCGAAAATCGCCGATGATTTCCGGAAGCTTTATGAACAAATCCTGAACCATGTCCTCGGCCTGTTCCCGAGAAAGCAATATCCGATAACTCTGGTTCAGTAGTCTTTCGGAATGGTTTTCGTAAATCCATTGTAAGCCTTCCAATTTCCCCTTACGCAGCATTTCCATGCTCTTTTGTTCAGGGCTGAACCAATTCACCATACTTGCACGCACCCTTGCCCATTTGGACTGGAAGAAAGGCTAGGTCTCACAAGCACAATATAGCTGGTTCCTTTTCAACTATTGGACTGGTAGAACGTTCTCTCGGTTCCCTATTCCATTGCACTAAAGAAATTTATTCCCTGCAAGGCCAAATTCAGTGGAATGGGTTAGAATGGCATATGCTCTAGGAGGTCAAATGGAAAGACGGGAAATCCTCTTTAATTCTTTGCTTAAAGGAGTGCCGACAGTTTCTCCAACCCGGGTAGCTGGAGCCGATGCCGTTTTTGCCAAATACGCAAATCCAGCACTGCCCAAACGAGCAGTTATTTCTGGTGGACTGGAACCTTTTTCGGGCACATGGGATAAGCGCCAGGCCATGCATCTCCTGGGGCGGGCCCAATTCGGGTATACGAAAAATGATGTGGACAAGGCTTTGACCTTGACGGCCAGCACCTGCGTGGATGCTTTGCTCAATTACGCCGATGAGGCCATTGCTCCGCCCGTTGTGGTGGAATCAACGGATACCGTTCCCGTAGGAGAAACCTGGGTTACAGCAGCGTATGATGGCACGATCAACGGTCTACGCGGCCGAT
>JAYSRH010000387.1:0-7809 GCA_043721115.1 Fibrobacteria bacterium
ATGGGTCTAGGAGCAAATAGAGGGTTAAGGACCTGAAATTTGTCAAAAAGGCTAGAGTACAATGAAGGAAGATTGTGTTTCATGTTTCCAAATTGAAGCTCGCTTCTGGATGCGAGCCGCCCTTTTTTGTGTTGGCTTTGGAACTTTATCTATTGCGGCGCCCTCATCAAAGGCTTTCGTTGAGACAGATTCAACACTATCGCTGCAGTTGACCACGTTGGACGGAAAAGATGCCCAGGGCCTTCCAATCTACGTTGGCGCTTTTACAGAACTGGTGCTTTGGATTGGCAACTCAGGCCCCCCGGATTCCATTCAAATTAGCGCCTACGCTGTCTACCTAATCGATCATTTGCCAGGGGAGAAATTTCCAGAGAAGATATTTATTGGAGTCGGACGTGATTCTATTCACATTCATGTTTCACCATTAGTTGAAAATATAAATCAATGTTTTTCTTTGACGAATACGTTGACCCTTTCAGTTTCTCGAAAATACCCGCGCTCCCAAAATGGACCGGGTTTAAATATCCATTTTCCTTGTCTCGCCACAACAGAAATTCATCAGGGAACACCTTATTTAGGTAAGAGGAACAATAAATTTCCAAACGCGAACCAATCTTCCGGACTATCACTGGGACCAAGGTGGAATTGGGGGAGCTCATGGTTCAATGTGGAGGGGTCTAGGAGCAAATAGCCAGTTGGGAATCTGTAGTAAAGCTTAATACTATCAAACCTCAAAAAGTTGAACGACCTATTTCAAGACTATCTTGAATGTTTCAGTCCGCACTCCATTGGAAATACGCAAGAAATGAAGTCCTGAAAGGTTGCCAGACGACATATCCAAAGTAGCCCCGCTACTACCAACTTGCACTCGACCAAAATCGTGCGCTATTTTTCCTTGCATATCAAAAATTGCGGCATGCACAATCTCCGGCTGAGTTGCGCCATTAATAAAAATTCGCAACCGATCTCCTTGATTCATCACAATGGCAATAGGCTTGTTCAGCGCAATTTTATTTTTGATGTCCGGTAGTAAAGCCGTCACGCCGCCACCCATCATTCCTTTTGCGAAGACATTTTCAAAGGTGGCCGGAATATTATCCGAGCGCAAACCCAGAAGCCCGCCATCAAAGGATCTGTCGGATACTGTGATCACGGGTGTTACCGTATCGTTGACGAAAATTTTGAAAAGCGAATCGATTGCGACAATGCGGAGCAAATAGGTGGCAGCAGTGTCCAAGGTTTTGGCCTTTGAGCCGAGGAGCGTCCATGTTCCATTGTTTGCTTTGCCAAAGGTCACAATGTCGGTTTGCGCGTTGATGCCTGCAAAGTAGCCTCGATAGGCATCCAGGCCGGTTTTTGCGTTGCCTGCACGACATATAATTCCAGCATTACCCACTCCACCCGCTACGGAAACTTCCGCCTGATAGACTAGGTCGGTGAAATACCGGTGATCGGTAATCACCTTCACGCCAGCTCCCGCGCTCGAGCTATACTGGCCTGTTGCAGCGGACCAGGTTCCGCCGAATGTCGTCCAGTCGGCCGGATCCTTATCATTGAAATCATCTGGAAACGATACATTGAAGAGGCATTCGGTAAGCTTCATATGAAGCTTTTGAGCCAAGGAGTTTAACAGTGCGAGACTGTCGGTTGCGAGGTCGTGAGACTCGGAGGAATCGGTGGAATTATTATACAGTTCAAGCTTATCGGTGTCGTAGAAATGAATCAACTTGTAATCACCCTGAAGCACAGCCCCCGCAGAATTTCCAGCCAGGAAGTGGGGTACCAGCATAGGATAATGCCAGTACAAGTCGCGTTGGGCAATGTTACCGGTCTTTTCCAGCAGAGGCGTAATATTGACACCGTCCATGATTTGACCAGTTGGTAGGGTCGCGCCCGTCAACGCCGTGATGGTAGGATAAAAATCAATAAAACTAATTGGTGTCCGTGAGACATTTCCTGCCGGGAAGGTGCCTGGCCATCTTGCAACAAAAGGGACACGTATGCCGCCCTCGTACAGATGTGACTTGCCTTGGCGCAACACCCCATTGTCCGTCACTCTGCTGTCGCCGCCGTTGTCACCGGCAACAATGACTATGGTATTGCTGTCGAGGCCGTTGGCCTTCAAAGTAGCTAGGATTTGGCCAATTCCATTGTCCACCTGCTTGACCATGGCTGCGAGATACGGGTTCTCGGTGGGCGAAGTTTTGGTTCCGGCCGTGGTTCTTTTTGCGTTGAATAGTGCAACCATGCTGTCGGTGGCATCTAACTGATTGTGAACAGCGAAATGAGAGAGGTAGAGGAAAAAGGGATTGGCCTTGTTGCGGGTGATAAAGTCGGTCGCTTCCAGGTTCATGCGGTCGATGAGACTTTCTGTGGGGAAAATGCGCTGCGTAAGTCCGGGAAGAAAAAAGTATGGAAAGAAGTAATCTCCGCTTCCAATGCGACCGGATTCATTACAGAGGACTTCGTCGAATCCATTCTTAGCCGGCGAACCGGCTCCGGTATTGAGCGAACCGTTGTTCAGATGGCCATCGAGATGCCATTTTCCGATGAGGCCCGTATGGTAACCCTTGTTCTTAAGTGTTCTCGCCACCGAAACGAATTTCGTGGGATCGAGGAATTCCACATAATTGTCGTCTAAATATTCCGTAATGCTGTTGCGCACCGGCATTTGTCCAGTCATTAATGTTGCGCGAGCGGGAGAACAAACGGGTGACGAACTATAGGCATTGGTAAAACGTACGCCTTCGCTCGCAAGCTTGTCCACGTTGGGGCTTGCGTTAAAAGTGTTTCCGTAGCAACCGAATTCGTGCCAGCCGAGGTCATCGACCAGCACCATAATCACATTTGCCGGTGCCGCTGAGGATAAGGAAATTCCAAGAACGGCAAAGGCAAGCGCTTTAAGAATGCACATTGCGACGTTAGATAAACGTGGACGATCCTTCAGTATGGTCTTTTCATCTGAGGGATACCTACGGCTGATTTTCATGTCTAGCGAGTAACTAGGATTTGTTTTGAGAGGACTTTTTTATTTGGCAATCGCGCGCGTAGCAAGTACAAGCCTCCGGCATACTCTCCACTGGAAGTATTCCAGAATATTTGAGTGCCGGATGATTTCGTCGCCTTGAAAACACTACGCCCCGCGGGGTTGGTAATAGTTAAGGAGTAAGGCGAGTGGCCGGATGTGGTCTTAGGTAAGACGATGGAATAGCCTGTCGGACTTTTTTGAACGACAATTGAGGCGTTGGCAATAGAGGGTCCGCCAACCAGCTGGATGCCTGTTGTTCCGTTTTTCTGTTTGGCCAGTCCAATTTGGAAAATAACACCATTAGTCTTGGTTCCCTGGAAATAGAACCAGTACTCATCTCCGTGCTCGATAATATCACCGTGTCCAAATGCCCCGGTAGCCCAGGACGGTATGTTCATGGAAATTTTTCCGAGTTTGGTAAAGTTGGTCATATTATTGGAATAGGCGGATTGGTAGTACTCGCCGTTCGTGGAAAGACCCGTGGCCCCGTATCGGACATATTGCCCGTTTTGCTTGAAAATGATATTTCCCTCACCAACTGCATCGGTACGAACTGCTTTGGTAGTGTCCCAGTCCTTTAAATTGGTCGAGGTAAGGTACCAGATTGCTTCTCCTGCATCATCGTAGGATAAATAATAAATCCCATTTTCCAGGTACAAAAAGGGATCGTTCCACTTGGCATTGGCCACCAAAGGGTTGCCTTTGAACTCCGTCCAGGTGATAAGATCCGTGGATGTGGAATATCCCAGCATTGGAGCTTTTCCATTGCGGGCACCTGCAAAAAACATGTACCAGATACCATCTTTCAGCATAGGCTTCGACGGTGCCTGGCTCCGCTCTTCATTCCAAGTACCAGGCACTCCCTTTGGAATCGCCAGTCCCTTGTAGGTCCAAGTCAGCCCGTCCGGTGACGTTGCGTAATCAATCCTGGGAGGCCCTTTGCCACCTTCGGGTGGCCATGGATTGGCACTGGAGTAATACATGTAATAGGTGTTTCCATACTTGATAACCGAAGGGTCCTTGGCCCAGTTGTCATCTGGATCAGAAAAAACTGCGGCGGTGTCCGCGACCCATGGAGTGGTTGCTGAATTCACCACTTGGGCATTTATTTTTTCCTCGACGGTAGACAGGAAAAATACAACAAGGACTGCTACTAGCCTCACTCTACGCCCTCCAGATGAACTACAATTTTCTAAAGAAAGTCTAAGAATTATCGCTGTTCCGGTAAACGAAGTGGTGGTCTGGAAAACGGTTTTAATCCCGTCATCGCTGCATGCCGCCGCATTTTATCCAATAGGTTACCGCCAATCCAAAGAAATAAGACAGCTTTGTATGTCTTGCTCTAGAAAATTAGTGTTCAGTCGGGTGTCAAATGGGTGATGCATTCGTGTCATCAACACCATTTTCTCATTTAATTAAAGGAAATCTTGCAAGCTTCCGATATCCAAAGGGATGCAAACCGTCTTTAAAACAGTACTCGCTCTGGTTTTGGCGCTTGGCTATTTGGTCATGGACGCCTATTCCAAGCCGTCTTTGGCTTTCTTGGGTTTTGATCGAGAATCCAATCCGTTAATCCGGGATAACCTGCGAAGTCGCATACAATTTGAACTTGGTGCGGATACGGGCTTGATTGCCTTTTCAAATTCAGAAGTGGCCGCACTCTTCTCAAAAGGTGTCCTTTCCGAACCGGACGTCAGTCCAGTGGATCTTCCACGCCTAAGCAAAGAATTGAGTGCCCAATACTTTGCCTTTGGTCAAATGGAAACGCTGGAGAGTGTCAGTAAAAGGATTTGGTGGAAACCGTGGCGACTAAAAGTGACGTGGTCCCAAGAAATTCGTTTGCGCGTTCTTGAAGCGTCGACGGGAATTCTGGTTTATGATGGACGGGTAACGGGTCACTTAGCTGACAAGGCATTGCTTACGGGCCCAAAGCCTTTTCAGCTTATGAGCCCGCTTGAAAAGGAAGGCTATCTGAACCGAATGCTATCGGTACTTGCCCTGGAAACATCCAAAACTCTTGCCAAGGCCGTTAAAGAAAAAACCGCCCCAACTGGAGCGGCTTCAACAAAATAGCCAAGTGAAATAAGGAATGGAACCGCAGTTGCGGTTCCGATAATTAATCCTCTTTTAATCCTCTTTCCAGACCAAAATACTGCCGCAGCTCTCGCAGGTGAGCATTGCGTTCTTTTTGCTAATCTCAATAATTCGCTGGGGGGTTTGCGTCCGATTGCAAACGAGACAAGCTTTTTGATTCCGATTAATGGCGGCGATCACATTCGGAGTTCCGCGGCGATTGACAACTCGGTCATACACGCTCAAAACCTTTTTGTTAATCATTGAGCGCGGAGCCTCTGATTTTGAGAATTCTTCGGCAATGCGATCTTCTATACCACCAAGCTCTTCGACTAATTTATTCAGCTCGGGTTCGTTCGCTTCTAAAATCTGCTTGTAGGTGGCCTCAACCTCTTCTTTTTCTTTCAAAAGATTTTCCAACATCTGCTGATGGTGGATGACATTGGCTTGAGCGCTATCGATATTGCGTTTATGCGTGGCAATTTCCAAATGGACGGCATCGTATTCTCGATTGGTGGTAATAGCTTCCAACCGGCGATTGCTGAGTGTGAGCGAAGTTTGCTCCACGACGCAAATATCCTGATTTTCCTGCATCAAGGTCCTGGTCTCGGCAATGGCCTGATTGGTCCCCTCAAGCTTGGTTTTTTCCCGCTCGATATCCTCCTTGAGGGTCTCGATGCGAAGTGGTAGGTCCTTTTTCGTAAGCTTAAGCTCGTAAACCTTCTTATCGACCGCTGAAAGGTCTAAAAGATACTGTAAATCCTCTTGCATCCTGAATACCTGACTTTAAGGTTACACTGGCAAAATAGAAAAAAAAACCTCGCAACTAAATAGGCGAACGACGATTAAACAGGGAACCGGCCCGCTCCCATCCCAAGGTCAATCCTGTTTCCAGCAATTCTTTTGACCTGGACAGTACGGTCTCTAAAGTTTTTGACTCATCGGCTCCATATTTTCGCAGCACAAAGTCGGCCTTATCCGTACCCGGTGGCAAGGGTCCAACTCCGATTCGCACACGGGTAAAATCGTCACCGCAATGTTCAATCAGATCCCGAAGTCCATTATGGCCGCCATGCCCGCCTTGAGTTCTGATGCGAACCGCTCCCATTTCCAAATACAGGTCATCGACAATCACAATGAGGTTTTTGATGGAAACTTTGTAGAAGGCCAGCAGCGCTTGGGCAGATTCTCCACTGAGATTCATAAATGTCTGGGGTTTGCCAACTAAAAGCGGAAGACCTGCCAATGTGAATCGTCGCGTCAAGGATTTGGCTTCCGTTTTCCACGCACCAAATTTGTCAGCCCCTGATTGGGCTAAAGAATCGACCAATCTATCTACTAATGCAAAGCCGATATTGTGGCGGGTGAGATCATATTTAGGGCCCGGATTCCCCAGGCCCAAAAGAATATGCAAGATCTAGTCAGGGAGCAAGAATTACTTCTTGTCCTTGCCTGCTGCAGGTGCTTTGGCGTCTTTACCTGCCGCCTGGGCCTTGCCGTCTTTACCCGCTGCTGGTGCTGCAGCCGCCGCTGCGGGCTTCTCAGCAACCACTTCTTCTTCGGCCTTGCCCGTGGTCACGCCGAATAACGCTGTTTTGGGAGGAGTCACAAACGTACCCTTATCGAATTTTAAATCCTTGACATAAAAGATGGTTCCGTTCGCAAGCTCCGTTATGTCCATATGGAATTTTTCAGGAATGTCCTGAACCTTGGCGCGTAGTTTTACGAACTTTTTCATAACCGAGAAGACGCCGCCCTGGGTTTTTACGCCATAAGGAATACCGAATGTGCTCACTGGCACATTTACGATCACGGGTCTTTGATTATTGACGCGTAGAAAATCAATATGAACAATCAAGTCGCGCCGGATGGGATCGGTTTCGACCAATTTTAACATGACCTGCTGAGGGACGCCGTCAACATTTAAATCGATGACCTGGTTTTTTCTTCCCAAATGGGGACGCATTTCCACAGCGTTGACTTCCACAAGTAGAGGGTCGACTTCCAAACCATAAACAATGGCGGGAATGCGGCCTTCTTTGCGCATTCGCAATAGGGCCCCTTTGCTGGATTTGGGGCGATTTTTGGCAGTAAGCGTTAGACTGGACATATTCATTTCCTTTTTCAGTACACATGTCAGACCGTATGACATGCCTTCCTGATGATTTTTGGACTCAAACCGGTCGCTCTCACCATATCAAGATGGAAGCAGTCCCCTGGTTGGGGCGGTAGGATTCGAACCTACGGTAAACGGCGTCAAAGGCCGTTGTCTTGCCACTAGACGACGCCCCACCGGGAACGGGGGCTAAAGTAAGAAGAAAAAGGGGGTGTTGCAACCCGATTTCACTAAGCTGGAGTACAGAATTCGGTCAGGCAGGAGAATCGGCTGGTACCAGAAATGGCCGCTAAGCATTGCTGGGCATCACCCCTCTCTCGGAAAAGTGAAAAAAGGCTGGCTCCACTGCCACTGAGCAGGGTTTTGACGGGAGAGAAGGTTTGCATGCAGTCATACATGGATTGGATAGGGGCAAAGTGGCGTCGGATAGGTGCGTCAAAATCGTTGCGGAGCATTTGATAAAATTGCCAGTCCTCGCAATAGGTGAAATAGAGCGCTTTGAAGCGGCCCCAGTCCTTTTTCCGGTCGGCATCCAACTGACCATAGGCCCAAGCCGTTTCTACCCGGCACTCCGGTGTACCAATCACGATAT
>JAYSRH010000388.1:0-3019 GCA_043721115.1 Fibrobacteria bacterium
GCCTGAGCGCCTCTCCTTCCAACCTGCCCATTGGCACGTACTGTTGGCCTAAACCTTTTCGTAGAACGTCCTCCATTGGACCAATCCCTGCAGTCAGCAACTTAATATGCGGGTGATGGGGCAAGGTTTCCAGCAGTAATTGCAATCCTTTGGCTGCGACGAGGCTACCACAAAACAAGAGGACAATGGCGTCATCAGGAATGCCCAAACTTTTTCGATATGTTTGTGCGAGCGAGCGTTCACAGGGATGAAAGAAGGATTCCGCGCCCCATAGGGGAATAACACAAGTGGGCCCCTGGAATCCATGTTCACGCATAACCTGCTGCGCTTCCCGGGAGGCGGCGATTCCCCGGTAAACTAGTTTATGGTTTAGGTGTATTGCGAGTCGGTGGTGCCAACGGTAGTAAGAGGGTTCTGCCAGGTTTTGCAGCGAGTAACTAATGACCTTAACTCTCGGCCACGCAATCTTGGCGATCACGGCATGCCAAGTCAGGCTGATCCGGTCCATTTCATCCATGATATAAAGGTAACGGGGACGAAACCCCCATAGGTGAAAAATAAGTGAAGGAACAAAATATCTGGCGCTGGCTTCTGGAAAATAGGTGGCTGGTACGATTTCACATTTATGGTTGGATGTGAATTCGGAGCCTTGAGATTTAATTTCTGGATGCGTTTTAGATGGCCTTTGGAATGCAATGGATCCATGGGTCCATCGTTTTGGCGCTAGGGCTCGTACATGCATGTACATTGCCAGATCCTGAAAAAATTGTCTGTAGGCGGGAACCACAGCACCAGACCAGAGAATGAGCGTTTTCACGAGGATTTTACTTTCACCAATTTAGGCAATTGCACCATGCAGCAGGCACTCACACAAAACTGTTCCCAAATGGCCACGACTAAGGCTAAGCATGCCGGAATAGTACCTTGTAAGCGTTGAAGACCGGACAAATTAGGACTCTTAAACAGATACTGAACGCCCTCTTTCAGGCAGGCTATAGAGTATTTCAATATCAATGCCCGCAAG
Source organism: Fibrobacteria bacterium (assembly GCA_043721115.1). Lineage (GTDB taxonomy): Bacteria > Fibrobacterota > Fibrobacteria > UBA11236 > UBA11236 > Chersky-265. The sequence goes on from JAYSRH010000388.1 coordinate 1,025, forward strand.
GTGCCATGGAGATGGTCATGATGACGGAGTCTGCCATATTCTCGTGGGTGCTTTTCAAAAAGCCGAATTTCAGAGTGAATAATTTGGGATTGCGAAGTCAGAGCTCTGCGCAACGATTGGCTGAAATTTCGTGGTAGGTGAGGATGTACAACGGACAATTCAGGGCAGAAAGGAATGATGGCGTAGCGTTCGATAATCGTAAGAGCAAGATCCGCGTCCTCGCGGAAATTCTTGAATTCAGGATCGAACCCCCCCAGGCCTAGAATGGTAGGCACATGAAAAACCATGTTTGCGGTTGCAAAAGTTCCTCCGGTAGGATTGGAAAGGGAATGGGTAAAAGGCGGTTTCGGTCCAGGTGGAGGAAAAACGGCCCCTTCCACTCCGGCATATCCATCGAAACGGGAGGGAATAGTCAGCACCGTTTCAAAATAGCGGCGATTCAATTGACAATCGGTATCCGAGAACGCCAACCATGGAGTGGGGGTGTGGCGCAGCGCATGGTTGCGGGCCTGAGCGATAGAGCCGTGCGGAATGCGATGGATGTGGACCGGCAGATCCTGGGATAGGGTACGTAGAATGGTTTCCGTTTCATCATCGGAACCATCATCAATAATAGTGAGGTCAACTATATCGGAACCGTCTTGCAAAAATTTATTCAGGTAAAGTTGTAATAAGTCCGCTTGATTATAAGTGACTAGGGCCAAACTGATTTTCTTCCTGGGAGAATCGGAAAGGATCAAACGGCACCTCTCCCCAAAAAGACGGCCGGCAAGGTGGCCATGAGAATTTTTAAATCCATTCGCAAACTAGGATGAAGAGCATAGTAAACGTCCAAATCAACCATTTGATCGAACTTGAGATTGGACCGGCCCCTCACTTGCCATAGTCCTGTCATGCCCTGGGGTACGGTCATGCGTACTTTTTGAATGTCGTTGTAGCGGTTGACTTCACCCAATAGTGCAGGACGCGGTCCAACCAGGGACATTTGTCCTCTCAGTACGTTCCAAAATTGCGGCATTTCATCGATGCTTGTGCGTCTCAGCAGTTGCCCAACCCTTGTCACTCTTGGATCGTTTTGCATCTTAAAAGTTAGGCCACCTGATTCATTAAGACTGTCGATTTCCCATTGTTTAATATGCGCGCCCACGCGCATAGTTCGGAATTTTATGAACTTGAAACGATGTCCATATTGACCTACGCGAGTTTGTAGAAAGAAAATGGGTCCACGGGAGTCCAACTTGATACAGACAACAATTAAAAAAAAGCCGAGGAAAAGGAGCATCAATCCTAATAGTGAACCGATGATATCGATAAGGCGTTTCAGGATTATATAAATCCTAAATTTGAGTCCTCTGCGAAAGGTCTGCGCCATACACTTCCATTAGCCTTTGGTAACAGGCTCCCGGCGCAAATTCGTTGCGAATTTGTTCCACCGACTCCCGTCTACCTTCGGAAATTTCACGCTTCCGACGCCTACATTCTCTTATTTTTTCAGCCAACTGTGTGCTATTTTCAGGTTCAAACAGCATTCCACGCCCCACATGATCGATTATTTCGGGTATTCCCCCGACATTGCTTCCAATTAAGTAACATCCCCTGGAAAGGCCCTCCAATGCCACGTAAGGGTAGTTTTCGATAAGGGATGGGATCACTTGTATTCCTGCCCAATCATAATGCCTTGGCATATCACCATGCACCGACGGACCGGCGTATTCGACCGCATAGTTTTCTTTTCCGGCCTGTTTAGCGAGATGTTCTTTAAAATACTCTATGGATTGGCGGTCCAGCTCTCTCGATGGAGGATGCATATGCCCAACTACTCGCAAAGTAATGCCCTTGGCATCCTCACCCAATAGATCAAGCGCCTTAAGTAAAGTTTGCAGTCCTTTTCGATATTCGACCCTTCCCACGTAGAGCATGTGATCGAGACTCTTGTTTTCCCAATCGATTGGGTTTTTCCAAGGTGAAAAAGGGTTTCGACTCACGATGACGGAA
>JAYSRH010000389.1:0-3011 GCA_043721115.1 Fibrobacteria bacterium
GGATATCGATCGCGATAGAGATCGGGACCGCGATCGGGATCGTGAATACGATGAAGATGAGGACAATCAAATCATCATTGAAAAGCACGGTCATCACAAACGGCATAGGAAGGTTGTGATTATTGAACACTATCAGGAACCGGCATATTGCGAACGGAGTGAGGAAGTCCGCAGGGTTTATGTACAGCCTCCTTGCCGCCGCCCTGAGGTGATCATATACCGTCAGCCGGAGAGGATTATTTATCCGCCCCAGCGCTATGGTTGTGCCCCTTCCCAATCCGTGATCATCGTCCCTTCTAATCAAGGTTCAAGTGGCAGTCACGGCCAGGGATCAACTATCCTCCAAGGCTCCGGTTCCGGTGAGTACCATCAGAACGGCAACTCCAGACCTCGAAACCTTTTTCCGGAAAATTCAGAGCGACCCATGCGTACTCGCGGAGTCCAACATCAAGTAGCTCTCTTAGGCAGATAATTTCTTGAAGAATCCAGGGGGTGGCTGCATCCGAGTGGGATGGCCGCCCCTATCACGAAACGCTTGAAAAGAAATCGAACTGAAAGTCTTTAGAACAAACCAGGAAAGGATGAAATCATGAAGAAGTCGATGAGGAAATTAAAAGCGAAGACTGCATATTACCGGCTCCGGGTCCGGTTCCGAACCCTGGCGATGGCAACCCTTTTGAACGCCCTGATTTTTCCCATCCTAGTCCAAGCCCAGAACGGCAATGTCACAGGTGAGATCGTTTCCCTCGGAAAGAAAACCGGTGTGGGTGCCCGGGCACTCAGTCTTGGCGAAGCCTTCACCGCTGTTGCCGATGATTATACCGCGCTGTATTATAATCCCGCCGGCATGACCCAGCTCGCCCATTCCGAAATCGGAATCAACTTAAGCTACGGCCTCTTTCAGAATACCACCTCCTTTGCCGGGAACAGTCCCAGTGAGCGAACTTTGGAAGCGACCAAACTGAACGCCCTGAGCATGGTGATGACCGATGGCGGTCGCTGGGCTTTGGGTCTCGGCTATTACACACCCGTCTCCTTCAACGACCCCCTGAATTATTCTGCGCGCGGCAGCGAGTATGTGTACGATGCCTCGGGCCAGATGGATCATTACCGGATTGGATTGGCTTATAGCATTTCCAAAACCGCGAGCTTGGGCTTGGCAGTGGGAGCTATTTCCGGACAGGAGCAAGTGGAAATCCAGGATGGCATTACTGTGCGATACTTGGAGGAATATTCCGGATACAATGTGGAACCCTCCTTTCTATTTCATCTTTCCGAGTTCTACAGCGTGGGCGGTTCAGCCGTAGTGCTGGAAAGATTTGCCCTAGTCGATACCTATCAGGAAAAAGGTGGGCAGCCGCTGGAAACCCTTTACGACATTCGCCATCCCTTCCAAGCAAAACTCGGCTTCGCCATACAAAGCGGGTTGACGCAACTCTCGGCGGATTGGCATGGTGACTTTTGGAGCAGTTACCAATACTCGAGTGCCGACGCAGCCTTTACGGCCCATGATGTCTATTACCCCAATCGGCATACCTTAAATCTCGGTCTGGAACAGCATGTCACCAAGCATGGTCCCATTCTCAGAGTCGGGTATACCTGGGAAAACCAGGACGGAGTTCAGCCACAGCCGCAGCCGAATACCAACGACCCATACCGTTTAAGCGTGGGCATGGGATTTATGCCTTCCCACCGGGTAGGTCTGGATCTCGCCTATCAATACGGGGCCAGCAGTGTCACGCAGAATTCACTGCCCGGAGGTCCCGCAGATTTGAACATTGCGGGAGAGCAACAGCAAGTGATGGCGTCCTTAAGGTTTCGGTGGTAGAAAGCCCCCTTCAACCCACTTTCATGATTTTTCTTGAAGTTTCTTGATGAGGACGTTATACTTATATTATGAAGCCCATTAAATTCGCATCCCAAGTGGATGCCAAAGTACTGAGAGATTTACGCGCCTATGCGGAACAAAATGACCGAAGCATTTCCAGCGTGGTTACCGAGGCCTTGGCTGAATATTTGGCCAAGGCGCAAATTCGGCCCGCCTTCCAAGCTTCCATGGAAGAAGTCCTCGTTGAGCATGCCGAATTATTGAGCCGACTGGCCAAGTGAAGCTGACAAAATTTCCAACTTTGGAAGAGTGCCTGATGCTTCACCAGGCTTTGCTCAAACGCTTTGGGGGACAGTCCGGCGTTCGCGATCACGGCCTTTTGGAAAGCGCTTTGGCACGGCCACGTTCAGGATATTACACTTCTCTTTCCGAGCAGGCCGCAGCTCTAATGCAAAGCCTGGCGCTCAATCACTGTTTTGTCGATGGCAACAAGCGCGTGGCATTTGCGATGACGGCTATTTTTTTGAAAATGAATGGCTGGCGTTTTGTTTTGACTGCCGATGAAGGGGAAGCTTTTCTAATCGGCCGAGTCATTGAGGCTAAGGCTGATGTCCAAGAAATAGCAAATTGGATCGAAGGCAAAATGAAGGCGTAGATGAGTTCGAACTTGTAGCAGGCGAATTAAAGCCGGCATGGATCAGGTGGTTTTGTTTGCCGGATGGTTAATGTTTCCAAGATGGTAAACACTGCCCCGTTTTTCTCCGATTTTCTCCAAGTAATTTTCGGCGACCAGGATTTGCAAATCTTTTTTCAGGGTGTTCCCGTTTAACTTCGGAAATTTTCTCCGGATATCCGATATTTTTACAGCTGGGTTGCTCGCCATGAATTTCAAAATGTTTTTCTGCCTCTCGTTCAGGTATCCGGAGGATTTCTGCTCCTCCCCTAGTTTTTTGTCGAGTGTTCGGGTGGATTCCAGTAGGCTGTCCAGGAAATATTCGCACCACTTATAAATCTTTTCGAATTTCCCCGTCGCCCTCTGCTTTTGGCAGCTCATCAAGGCACGGTAATAGTCCTTCTTGCCCTTTTCAATTTGATGTTCGAAGGAAATATATTGGATGAAGTCGTACTCAGTACCCAATAGCAGCAGGGTCGTGAGAATGCGCGATAGCCTCCCATTGCCGTC
>JAYSRH010000390.1:0-7784 GCA_043721115.1 Fibrobacteria bacterium
TGGTTCCCATGCTCCTCTGCGAGGGCATTATTATTCCTGCCCTCACCTCCAATCAGGTTGGCTCCAACATCTATCAGTATTGGCGGAAAGGAATACTCCCTAATGTAGTCCTATCCATTTTGGTTTTTGCCCTATCCAAAATCATATTGCCGTTTTTACCCGGAATTGGCTGGATGAAGATCCTTTTCTCTTTCACCTTCGTTTCCGTTTTGCATTTGGTGGCTTTTTCTTTATTTATCCTAGAACCGTTACATCGTCACCTCCTAATAGGTCAAATCTTTATTAAACTGGCTTGGATCAAGACTCAAAGTGGACAGAAAAAACGCCACCTACTATAATCCATCAATATCTATTAGGGGGAATTCATTGGCTCAGCTACAAAAGCCACCATTTGTCTATATGGATGGCAAAATTACAGCTTGGGAGGAGGCAAAAGTCCATGTAACGGCTGAAGCCCTCATTCGTGGAATCAGCGTTTTCGAGGGCTTGAAGGGTTATTGGTCCGGGGACGGTAAAAGTTTTTCCCTACTCGCCATGCAGGAACATTTTGAAAGACTGCAACGCTCAGCCATGCTTCAGTACTTGCCTTTTACGATGAGCTACCCGGAGTATTGCGAAGCATGTTCCAGCTTAGTTCGAAAACTAATCGATAAGAACCGAGACCTATGGATGCGTACAACTCTTTTCTCCATGGAAGGACAATGGGGCGAAGCGACAGTGACCGATTTGGTGATCACGGCGTACCATCAAGACAAAAAGTTACCGGAGCCTTTGGAAATTGGCATCAGTACTTGGCAACGAGCCTCAGATGTCGCTTTACCCCCTCGCATAAAATCTGCCGCCAATTACCAAGTAGGCCGATTAGCGCGAATCGAAGGACGGCGACAAGGCTTTAGCGACATGATTATGTTGAATGCTTTTGGAAGGATAACCGAGGCCAGCGCGTCATGCGTTTTAATCACTCGTAAGGGAAAGGTTCTCACGCCTCCGACTAGTGAAGGATGTTTAGAGAGCGTTACGGTAAACATTATCGAAGGTCTTTGCAAAACTTTAAATATTCCTTTCGAGCGCCGTCCCATAGATCGAACCGAGCTGGCCATTGCCGATTCCATCTGCCTAGTGGGAACCGTGATGGAAATCGGTCGGGTAAAAAAATTAGAGGCCCGAACTCTTTCCATAACCGATCCTATTTTCGATGCCATTTCCAATGAGTTCTACGCCTGTTTACGGGGACACCGCATTCATCCTGCTGTTGAGCTGACCAAGGTAAACCTTGAAGGATAAGAGCCAGCCTTTAGTATCCATCGGCATGCCGATTTACAATAACGAACAGCACCTTCGTCAGGCGCTGGACTCGATATTGAATCAGACCCATACAAATTGGGAATTGATTATTTCGGATAATGCCTCCACGGATGGAACGGCAACTATTTGTTCCGAATATGCAGCCCAAGATCCACGTATCCGCTACCTTAGACAAAACCGAAATATTGGAGCTCCCAGAAATTGGAATATTGTGGTGCATGAAGCACGAGGAAAATATTTTAAGTGGGCGTCAGGCAATGATTATTGTGCGCCAAATACCTTGACCCTTTGCCTAGAGGTATTGGAAAACAAATCCGAAGCGATTCTTTGTTATGGACGAACTGAACTTGTAGACCATGCCGGCCTTTCTCTTGGTCTCTACACGGGCGATCTCACTATCGAGGCTGCCAGACCTAGCAATCGTTTCAAACAAATTTTGAAAGGCCTAGCGCTCAATAACGCTCAACAAGGATTGTTTCGCACCGAGGTGCTCAGGCAGACACGCTTAGACCGGCTGTATCCGGGTGGTGATATCCCTTTAATGGCTGAGCTGGCCCTATATGGCAGCATAGTCCTGATCTCTCCAGTCACCCTTTACCGACGTTTTGCCACAGGCACGGTTATGGCCATGCGATCTGCCATGGAAGTCGCGCGTATGTATAACCCGCAAGCCAAAAAGGCGCCAAATTTTCTGCGGCTCCGCTATCACACCGATAACTTTATCAGCGTGCTCCGCGCGCCGATTTCGTTCCGGGAAAAACTTCGGACGTGGGCCATCGAAGTCAAATATGCTGCCTGGGATCGTGAAAAATTATGGGCCGAAGTACGGACACTTTGGGCGACTCTACCAGCTACTATAACCATGGACGCTATGCCTAATTCGCCGTGGATAGGGCTTTTGGGACCCTATTCTAGTGCTAACCTAGGCGACACCTCGGTGCAAATGGCCGTCATGCGAAATCTGAAAGATCATTTAGGGTCGGTGCGCTTTTTAGGCATTTCCACGGTACCGAGCGATGTCGTGCATACCCATAAAATTTCTGCCATCGACATTTCGGGGCAAACCTCACAGATACATCCTGAAAGCCTCCCAGAACTGGGTGCCGGAAATCCGGCAGCTTCGTCTGCGCAGCGAAAATTGTTTGGCATTCCAACCCATTTACGAAGCCTGTTCCGCATATATAGGACCACGGCTTCACTTGACTTACTGATCATTTCCGGTAGCGGACAAATCGACGATTTTTGGGGAGGTCCTTGGGGACACCCGTTTCGGATGCTAGTCTGGAGTGCTTGCGCTCGGATCCATGGGGTACCCGTTGCCGTTTTGGGTGTAGGCGTAGATGAGTTACACACACGACTTGGCGCTTGGCTCTCAATTAGAGCTCTCCATCTTTCCCAGTTTCGGGCTTTTCGAGATTCTGGATCTCTAGAAATACTGATTAAGTTGGGGTTAAAAGCCGAGAGTCAAATATGCCCTGATCCGGCCTTCAGCCTAAAGGTTCCCAGAAAAGATCCGCTTAAAGAAAATCTACCCGCCTACGCCGTCCTTAGCCCTATCGCACGTGGAGCTTGGCCCGGAATCGAAGACGAACCCTTTGAAAATTATTTGAGGAATCTCGCTCAGGTCGCTGAATTCTTGTTGCTATCCGGACTGGATGTGCGTTTCGCCTGCACTCAGACTAAAATGGATCTTGCCATGGTCGAGAGAATCAAAAAGAAAATGCTCCCTCGATCGGCAGAAAAATGTTTTCTGGAACCTATTACAGATGTGAATAGTTATCTGAAGGTTACTGCCAAGGCGGAACTAGTAATTGCCTCACGACTCCATGCCGCCATCTTGGCCCTGGTTGCTGGGGCCCCAGTCATTACTTTGGCGGATACCCGTAAAGTCAAAACATTAATGGAAGAAATGCAGCTTCAAGCTTATGCATTTGATCTCAGTAATTCAGGATTTGAGTCTCTCCTAACAGCCGTAAAAGAGGTTCGCGCCAAACAAGTAGAAATAAGAAAACATATCCTGAGCCAAAATACCAAGTTGCAAATCTACCTTACCACTACCTACTCGCAGCTCATAGCGGCAGTCTTTCCGCAGCGATATCTTGCCACCAAGTTCAAAATAGCTGAAAAGCCATCTCTTTTAATCCAAATGACGACCTAGCCTTTCCTAATCCCACCTAGATTACTCAATTTTATACGCTTTTTCATTTTCGAGGATCTGTGCCAATTCAAATTTTTACATCTCAGTCCCCTATGTTAGCACCTGATATTGAAGCATGGGATACCTATGTTCAAAATCATGTGGGCGGTACAGTTTTCCACTCCACGGCTTGGCAAGATATCCTGCAAAAGACCTATCAAAAAAGCTACTACCATGTCGCGGTTCAATCGGAGGGCAAACTCCGGGGAATTGTCAGCCTTTATTGTGTACGCAGTCTAGGGGGCAGTAAAAATCTCTACTCCCTCCCCTATACCGCTTATGGTGGAATTTTATCGGATGATCTCATCTCTGCCCGCCTTTTGCATGACGAATGTCTCGCCATCGCCAAAAGAGAAAACGCGGGAATGGTAAATCTCCGCAATACCATGGCCACGGGTCTAGAATTGCCGACCTCCGAACTAAATGTTCAATTCATAAAAGCTTTGCCCCAAACTGAAGAAGCATGCTTAGAATCCATTCCCAGAAAATCGCGTGCGACCGTGCGCAAATCCATGCTTTCTCATGCGCTCAGCTACGAGGTTAACGGAGACTGGGAGCTACTCTGGCACCTCTCCGCCGTCAACCTAAAAAAGCTGGGAACACCTGCCTTTCCGAAGAAATTTTACCGGAATATCATGGAAAGGATGGCGGAAAAGGCGGATATTCTCTTCGTTAAATACCAGGGTAAGGCCATTTGCGGCGTTATGACTTTTTACTTTAAAAATGTTTGCAACCCCTATTTTTCAGGGGCTCTGGGGGAATACAATTTCACAGGGGCCAATAATTACATGTACTATGCCCTCATGTGCCATGGCGTAAATCGTCAATGTCAGGAATTCGACTTCGGAAAAAGTCGGCGTGGGAGCGGTTCTTTCGACTTTAAAAAAAACATGGGGTTTGAACCGCGTATTCTTCCCTTTCAATACATCTTTAATACCAATCAAGAAATTTCCACTTTCAATCCATCGAATCCCAAGCTAGCCCTCTTTCTAAAAACGTGGTCAAGCCAGCCGCTTTGGACTTCTAAAATCTTTGGCCCTATTCTCAACCGCTTCCTCCCCTAGTGCGCCTTCTATTCATATCGCATCGAATACCGTATCCGCCCAATAAAGGCGATAAGATTCGCTCTTATAACGAGCTGCTCTTTCTTTCTCGACATTTTGAAATCGACTTGGTTTGCTTCATGGATGATCCCAGAGATGAACGCTATCGCACTAAATTAGAGGCACTCTGTAGTAGCGTTTCGATTTTTAAACGTGGGAAGCTGTTTAAGTTTTACCAATTAATATTGGGTTTTCTAACAGCACAGCCGCTCAGTAAAGCTCTTTACGATCAAACGCAAATGCACCAAGGAGTGGCTCGACTCCTGAAAGCCAATGCCTACCAGCGAATTTTTGTTTTCTCCGGCCAAATGTCACAATATGTTCCCAAAGCTTTATTACCAAATACGGTCATCGATTTTTGTGATGTGGATTCCCATAAATGGGAAAACTACGCTGACCGCATGCCCTTCTATATAAGTTGGTTATATCGATTAGAAGCCCACCGTCTTTTCGCTTTCGAGGCCGCTGCGGCAAAACTTGCCTTGGCCGCACTCTTTATTACTCCCGCTGAACTTCTGCTGTTCCGCAACTTAGGCGGCGAGGGGAATATTTTGGCTCTAGCCAATGGCGTCGATACTGAATTCTTTGCGCCCCGACCCGAACAACCTGAGTATGGCCGTATCCTGTTTACTGGTGCCATGGACTATTTTCCAAATGAGGAAGGGGTGACTTGGTTTGCCAAAGAGGTTTTTCCTGAACTGAGAAAAAAATTTCCGCTTGTCCGTTTTATCATTGCTGGCAGCAATCCCAGTCCAAAAGTTAAAGCCCTTGCCCGCATAGAAGGGGTTACGGTCACAGGCTTTGTGAATGACATGCGCCTAGAACAAGCGCAGGCCCATATTGTAGTCGTGCCCCTGCGTATCGCTCGTGGCATGCAGAATAAAGTGCTCGAGGCGATGGCATGCGGCAAGGCTGTTGTAGTTTGCAAACAGGCCCTCGGGGGAATCTATGCTGTGCCGGGACAGGACCTATTGATGGCGAATGAAGCAACCGATTTCCGGCTATGCCTAGAAAAACTACTCGCAGATGCTAGCACGGTGACATCCATGGGTGCTGCCGCTCGAAAATACATTCTGACTAATTTGTCTTGGGAAAGAAATCTTACCACTAACCTCCTCCCACTGTTATTAGCTAAACCGGACTCGACCTAGAGTCGAACATACCGTTCAATTGTTGGCGGCTTTGAACTCCACTTCTTCCTCTACCTCACCTTCATCCTTTATATGCAAATCTTCTTCCCATTCCCGAATTTCAGCTGAGGGCGTTGGCGGCGGTATATTGACGATAAGGTTCATATCTTCACCCCAAAAGAACCGGCAGTCGGGATCTAATATCATGGAAAATTTGCCATCTCCTTTAAAGGACATAAGCGTAGCAACCTGCGATTCTGAAATATTATGGGGATGGTTTGCAAAATTATTTTTGGATAAAAAGCTTGTTACATAAAACAGGAGATCGCCGTACGTTACCAAGGAAATGTTACTATTGCGCCCGACGAAATAATCACCGCTGGCCTCCATTTCTGCATACGGATTGATGCCGGTATAGTTATTATGATTGAGCAGTTTTAAGTAGAGCATTTCATCGCTTTCAATTTTCCAGAAAAGTAATTCTTCAATAAACAGGCTTGTAGAAACAATGGTTCTACCCACTATTGAATTTGGATTTAAACTCCAGTCCTCAAGTTTTCCGGGTTGATTCCAGTCAGTAAAAGCAGGATCCTCCCCTCTGGGCAGAAAGACCACCAAACCACCATGACTTGTATGTGCAAACACGCAAAATATTATTGCTAGGCATTGTTCCACGCTTAATCGCATCATTCCGAAGCCAATATTTCTTCTAAAGTTGTTTCTCGCGAAGGCATCCAATTTATTAAATCCGCCCCCACGGGATTGTGCTTATCCTCTTCCAATCGGCGATCCCATCTCCACCATAAACCAGGCGACCCTTGGTTGTCGCAGACCCTCGGCGATCTATATATCCGGACAAGTTTTTGAAATCTCGATTTTAGGATGGGCGCCAAGTGTCGCGGTGACATGCTATAATTTAGTATTTCAGCATACTACTTATCCACTAGTCTGGGGGGGGTCGGCAAGCCTAGCCTTGCTGGGGGATTATGGCTTCCGCGCGGCATAGCGCACTGCTATTTCCTCCCCAATCGCCAGCGAAGCTGTGGCAGCCGGAGACGGCGCATTCAGAACGTGCAAGCTCCTATTCCCTTCCGCAAAAAAGAAATCGTCGATGAGCGATCCATCCGGGCGTAAAGCCTGGGCGCGTACCCCTGAACCGGCCGGAAGGATTCCCTCCGCGCGAATGGCCGGGACCAGGCGTTGCAGGGCTTTTACAAATGCGGATTTGAAAAAGGAGCGATGAAATTCCCCGAGTCCCATGCGCCAATGCTTGACAGCCAATTTTCGAAAACCCGGATTCCCAATCACCTCGAGGAGATCCTTCAGATTCATATCGGTTTTTTTATACCCTTCCCGTTTGAAGGCCAGCACTGCATTGGGCCCGCATTCTATGCCCCCGCCTATCATGCGCGTGAAGTGCACACCTAAAAAAGGGAAGGCCGGATCCGGGACCGGATAAATCAGGTTCCGAACCAGTCCTTGAAAATCCGGATGCAAGTCAAAGTACTCCCCCCGGAAAGGCACGATGCGAATGCCCGGATCCAGTCCATCCAGATGCGCCAAGCGGTCGCTCATGAGCCCGCCGCAATTGATGAAAAAGTCGGTTTCCCAAGTCTCATTTCCCGCCTGTACCAACTTGCCCGTCGGTGAAGATCGCAAGACATCCACGCGCGCACTCAAGCAGATCTGGCCACCCATGTCACGAATCTTTTCCGCCAGTTTTTCCGAAACCTTGGTGTAGTCGACTATTCCCGTTTCCGGCACATGCAATCCGCGTAAGCCGGCAACTTGGGGTTCATATTCGCCCAAAGCCTCACCGGGTATTTCCTTTACGCCTTTCAGACCATTGGCTTCCGCCTTAATGCGCAAGGCTTCTAGCATGGGCAGTTCCGCCCTGGAAGTCGCCACCACCAGCTTGCCGCACAATTCGAACGGCAAGTCGTTATCTCGACAAAAGGTCACAAGGTCCGCGTAGCCGCGCCGGCAGAGCTTGGCTTTGTAACTGCCCGGCTTGTAATAGATGCCCGAATGGATGACGCCGCTATTATG
>JAYSRH010000391.1:0-3004 GCA_043721115.1 Fibrobacteria bacterium
CTTCGTCGGTCGGAGGTCCAAAATGAGGAAGCAACTCGCCAACCCTAAGAAAAGTGAACTCTTCCGAACCCGAGTGGGGCAGGCCGATATTTTTCAAAGTTGAAAAAGCGGCGGCACGCATATCAGATAGGGGCGATCCCGGTCCGTTCGCGGATTGGAATATCCACTCAGCTGCAGCGCTTTCCAACGCAGCAGGCAGCTGGGGCGTCCAAACGTCCCGCATGAAAACCGGTTTGTCGATACTTTTAATGGCAGTCATGACACTTTTACTTTAGCCAATCGTAACCAAGTTTTTCCACTTCCAAGGCCAGCTCTTTGCCGCCGGACTTGATGATTTTGCCGCCGCTTAAGACATGGACAAAATCGGGCTGTACATAGTCCAGCAGTCGCTGATAATGGGTGATAAGGACAATGGCTTTATCCGGTCCACGCAAGCGATTGATGCCGCCGGCCACCACTTTTAGCGCGTCTACATCCAAACCGGAATCGGTTTCGTCCAGTATGGCCAAGACTGGATCCAAGATGGCCATTTGCAATATTTCATTGCGCTTTTTTTCGCCGCCGGAATAGCCTTCATTGATGGCTCTATCCTTGTACCGGTCGTCCATGTCCAAGGCTTTCATTTTGGCATCCAGGATGTCTTCAAAATCAAGCGGGTCCGCGGCCTCTCGACCGAGATGTTTTTGCCGCGCATTGTAGGCCATGCGAAGAAATTCGGCATTATTCACACCCGGTATTTCCACCGGATATTGGAAGCCCAGAAAAATCCCCTGCCGGGCGCGTTCATCCGCCGCCATTTCCAGAATGCTGTTTCCCTGGAAAAGCAGCTGACCTTGAGAAACTTTATAGGACGGATGCCCGGCGATGACTTTGGACAAAGTGCTTTTACCCGATCCATTCGGTCCCATGATGGCATGGACCTCGCCCGCTTTGACGCTGAGCTGGATCCCTTTAAGAATCAGGGTAAGGCCCTGGCCTTCGGAATCGGCAATGCCCGCTTCCATGTTTTTGACTTCCAACATTGCTGTACCCTTATCCAACGCTGTGCTCCAGTTTCATGGCCAATAATTTTTGTGCTTCCACTGCAAACTCCATCGGCAATTGTTGAAAGACTTCCTTGCAGAAACCGTTGATGATCATGCTGATGGCTTCTTCTCTATCAATGCCGCGTGATTGAAAATAGAACAACTGCTCTTCACTTATTTTTGAGGTGGACGCCTCATGCTCCACCTGGGCCTGTGAATTGGCGGATTCAATATACGGAAAAGTATGGGCACTCGAATTTCTGCCGACCAGCATGCTATCGCACTGCGAGTAATTGCGCGCGTTTGTGGCGTTCTTGGCGATACGCACCAAGCCGCGGTAGGCATTGCTGCTGTGGTCGGAGGCAATGCCCTTGGAAATGATGCTGGACTTGGTGTTTTTGCCCAGATGGATCATCTTGGTGCCGGTATCGGCCTGCATATACCCATTGGTCATGGCAACGGAATAAAACTCGCCCACGGACTCATCCCCAACCAGAATACAACTTGGATATTTCCAGGTGATGGCAGATCCAGTTTCAACTTGGGTCCAGGAAATCTTGGATTTTTTTCCCAAGCACTTTCCACGTTTGGTCACAAAATTATAGATGCCGCCCTTGCCGGTCACCGGATCACCTGAATACCAGTTCTGAACCGTGCTGTATTTGATCTCCGCTTGATCCAAAGTGATCAATTCCACCACGGCCGCATGCAGCTGATTGGTGTCGAACTTCGGAGCCGTGCAGCCCTCCAGGTAGGACACATAGCTGCCTTCGGCACAGACGATGAGGGTGCGTTCAAATTGACCGGACTCTTCCGTATTGATGCGAAAGTAGGTCGAAAGCTCCATGGGGCATTTGGTGTTGGGTGGGATGTAGACAAAGGAACCATCCGTAAACACAGCCGAATTCAAAGCCGCATAAAAGTTGTCGCCGATGGGAACCACGCTGCCGAGATAGGATTCGATGAGCTCCGGATATTCCTGCACGGCATCGGAAAAGGAGCAGAAAATAACGCCGTGTTCCAAAAGTTTCTTCTTATGCGTGGTGGCCACGCTCACACTGTCGAAAATGGCATCGACGGCCACATTGGACAGATGCTTTTGCTCTCGAGGGTGATGCCCAGCTTGGCGAAAGTTTTGAGAATTTCCGGGTCGACTTCGTCCAGGTTGGCCAGCTTGGGCCTGACTTTGGGCTGCGCCAAATATTGGATGTCTTGATAGTTGATGGGCGGATACTTGACATGGGCCCAATTGGGCTCCTTCATCGTCAGCCACTTGCGATAGGCTTTGAGTCGGAACTCCAGCAGAAACGCAGGTTCCTTTTTTTTCAACGAGATGGCGCGGACGACATCTTCACTGAGTCCCTTTGCGAAGGACTCCATTTCAACCTTGGTGGTGAATCCGTACTTGTATTCGCCAGCTGCCGCTACAACGGCTGCGGTATCGGGAGTATCTGTATTGGAAGCTTCTGGTAGCGTCAACGGTCAGTCCTCAACCGGGATAACCTGCATGCCGCCAAAGATCTGGCGCCGCAGTGCGTCCTCGATAAAAGCCAATGTAGCACCTGTAGAAGACCCGCAGCTGCCACAAGCGCCTTGATACTTGATTTTCAAGCGATGGCCTTCTTCCAAATCCCGGATTTGCAAATCCCCGCCATCCATATTGAGTCCGGGTCTAACATCCCGTGCAATGATGGCGTCAATGGCTTCGATTTGTTCCTCCTTGGACTTTTCCAACCATACTTTGTCTGCCTCGGTCAGGCTTTCAAAACTGGTTTTGCGGGGCTGGCCGTCCTGACTTGCCTTTAAGGCTAAAGTGGCGAGGGCGAGAGTTTTGGCCGAGGCATACATTTCTAGGGCATGGGCAAGCAATGGCGGTAGGGAAGCAAAGGCCTCATCCGCTGGGGAAGCGGTGGCCGGCAAACCATCCTCATCGCGCAGCAAGGCCTCCATTTGGGAAATGGTTATGGCACAAGCCGATT
>JAYSRH010000392.1:0-3000 GCA_043721115.1 Fibrobacteria bacterium
TGATTTGGCCAAGGAGCGCGCCATAGTGCTCGTTGTCCCCTATTTCGAAAAAAGAGCGCCCGGTCTCTACCATAACTCCGCGGTGGTTTTCGATGCCGACGGCAGTGAACTCGGCAATTATCGCAAGATGCACATTCCCGATGATCCGGGATTTTACGAAAAATATTATTTCACCCCCGGCGACTTGGGCTTCAAATCCTTTCAAACCCGCTATGGCCGGATTGGTGTGCTGATCTGCTGGGATCAATGGTTCCCGGAAGCCGCCCGGCTCACGGCGCTGCAAGGATGCGATTTGCTCGTGTACCCAACCGCCATCGGATACGACGATCGGGAGACGGCGGGAATGACTGCGCCTGAGGCAAAAGCCCTGAATGCCAAATGGCTGGACGCCTGGGTTACGATGCAAAGAAGCCATGCCATTGCCAACGGCATCTATGTGGCGGCCGTCAATCGCATTGGGCAAGAAGGGCATTTAAAATTCTGGGGCACCTCCTTTGTCTGCGACCCCGGCGGTGAAGTTGTGGACCATCTGGACGATGCTCGCGAAGGCCTGCTCCTTCATGACATCCAGACTTCGAAAGTGGAAGCTCATCGCCGCGTCTGGCCATTCTTGCGCGATCGCCGTATCGATGCATATTCCGATCTTCTGAAACGCTTTTCCCGCTGAACCCAATGCCAATAAAAAATCTCCCGCCCCGGCTCCCGCTCCCTCCCTATCCCTCCATGACCCTGCCCGCAGAATGGGAAAAGCAAAAAGCCATCTGGTTGACGTGGCCACAAAACCAGGATACCTGGTCACCGGTTTGGGAGGAGGCCAAGCAAGCCTATCGCGAAATCATCCGCATAGCCCTCCGCTATCAAAACGTCATGCTGCTGGTCAATGACGAAACCCTGCGCAGCCGCCTGCAAAAAGAATTGAAATCGGCAGGACCCTTCCAACTGGAAATCCTGACCTGCCCCACCAACGACAGTTGGATCCGCGATTACGGCGCCATCACTGTCCGCGTACCGGATGGGAATTTATCCACTAGTAACCGGTTCGTTACTTTAGATTTCACCTTCAATTCCTGGGGAGGCAAATACCCGCCCTGGGATAAAGACGACGCCGTCCCCGTTTTCATGGCCAAACAGCGCGACCGGGAGCTTCTCCCACTCGACTTTGTACTCGAAGGCGGGTCCATCGATGCCAATGGGCAAGGTTTGCTTTTGACCACGACCCAATGCCTGCTCAACCCGAACCGCAACCCCGACCTAAGCCGCGACCAAATTGAAGAAATCCTGCACGGCTACCTGGGGATAAATAAAACCCTCTGGCTGGAATCCGGTATCAACGGCGATGATACGGACGGCCATGTGGATGACCTTGCCCGCTTTACCGATGCGCGTACCGTTTTCTGCGCTATCGAGACCGATGCCTCGGACGAAAACTTCGCGCCGCTCAAATCAAATATAGCCGCGCTCAACCGTTATAGCAAAAATGCGGATTTGGAAGTGGTAGAAGTGCCGATGCCGCTCCGCCAAATCAAAGCGGGACTGCGCACCCCGGCCACATATTTGAATTTTCTGATTCTCAATGGTGCCGTACTGGTTCCCGTTTTCCAAGACAAGCGCGACGACAAAACCCTGCAGCTCTTCGAAAAACATTTTCCCGATCGCCGCATTGAACCCGTCGATTGCCGCAGCCTAGTCTTTGGTCAAGGCGCCATTCATTGCAGTAGCATGCAAGAGCCCGATGGCTAGCCGTCCGGCGGTTGAAGGCTTCCCCCTGCTCCCTATGGACAGGACACTGGGTCAACTTTTTTTTCCTTTCGCCCTTCCCTACTTGGCCTACGTGGGACTCGGCGCGCTTTCGCCCGGATTGTTCTCCGTACAAATTACAGGCATTCTTCGCCTATTGATAGTTACAGCATTGCTCTGGCGATTTCGAAAACACTATCGCTTCGGCCCGCCTTTGACACTTCGTCAAACCACCATTGCTCTTGGTGCCGGTCTTGCAGCTACTGGCATTTGGATCGTGGCACTGCGTTTTTCTCTGGCCATGCCATTCTGGAGTAGCCAACTGCTGGAATCGCACGCTGCCGGGGGGCTTACCCTACCTTGGGTGTTGCGCGCTATCAACTCAACTTTGCTGGTGCCCATTTTCGAAGAGCTTTTTTGCCGGGCTTATCTTGGAGAATTTTTCCACTTTACCCGCACAGGCGCGGAAAAATTTTCCTCACGATTGGCGCAGCGATGGGACGACTCGCCCAAACCCAGTTCCGGTCCATCATTTTCCAGGCAAAGCGTTATCGGCTCCACGCTCCTTTTTGCCCTCGGACACGATATGTCTGCCTGGCCGGCAGCCGTACTTTATTTTCTATTCACCACTTGGGTTTATGCCAAGACTCGATCCTTCCGGGTTTGTATTCTTATCCACGCCATCGCGAACTTGATCATAGCCGGACTGGTATTAGCCCGTCCAGAAATGGGATTCCTGTGGTGACGCTAGCGCTACTGAATGGGTTTAACAAGTACGACTTGTTGATGGACATGGGCAGGAATTACGATTTTTCCCTGGCCATCCGGAGTAATCGTCCCCAGCTTTCGGCCATGCACGTTATAGATGTTCGCGCCATGCCCGGCTTCGGACAATAAAGTAGGCAGCCTGTTCACGGAGCCCGGTAACAGGGTAAACAGCTTGGGTGCCATTGACCGATTGGCCATTGGCCCTTTTGGAATAACTGTGGTAGTTCCCGTCATCGCGTTCATCGTATCTGCAAAGGCCTTGCCCAGGTAGACGAAAAAGCTCCCGTCGCCCCAATAATGATACGCTTGACCGGCGATGGGTCCACAACTGTCCAAGGCCTGCTGCTCCGCAGGCGTGACCGGCTTTGCGACGATATCACGTCCAGTTAACCAAGCAGCGCGGACATCCACCAGAGGCGGATATAAAAGTGGTGCAGACTCGATGGCACGCGCATTGCCTTTGAAGATAGCCATGGTGTCAATAGAACGCTGCGC
>JAYSRH010000393.1:0-3000 GCA_043721115.1 Fibrobacteria bacterium
TCAATTGGAACTTGACTGGTGAGCTTACCTTGTATGGGCCGGTTAAAACGTTTGGATTGGATGGTAATCCAAAGTAATTCCGGAAAATCTTTGAAATAATTCAGAATATCAAGAGTGTCGGGCTTGAAACCGTTTTTAGTATTTTGGTTTTCTCTTGCCTCTAACCTTTGCATTGCTTTTTCTGTATTTCCGAATCCCTTTTCGGCCATGGATTGGATCCACGTGCCTTCCTGCACCACCTGAGTTGTTAGTGATTGTTTCGCATGCATGATAAGGGTGATTGTGACCAACGCGATCAGGAACCATGCTCCAGCTAGATATGGCGCCAAATGCCACCGCTCCTTTATTGTATGCTGCGACTTCTCAACTGGAGTGCCTATAAAAGCCAGGGCTAATAGGAATAAGCATAAAGCAGAATGAAAAGCAATCCGTGTCATTTGCCCCCATCCATAGGCCTGTTCAATTCCGAATGCATACCCCATCAGCGCTGACGCACTGAGGGAAAGAACGATGGGAGGAAGGAATGGGCGCATGCGGCGAATCCAAAGAGGCAAAAGCTGCAATTCTCCAATCAGAATAACGCCGATCAGCAAATGACAAATAACCGTGATCATGGACATCCTACCCGGTGAGGATGTTTTTATCAGTACAAAATCCTTTACGAAAAGTTGGTCAATGCCACCCTTAATTCCAAAAGCTGTTTCGGCCAATGTCAAAAATGCAACAAGCAATACAAAGAAACCTACCCCGATTCGAATATTCCGGCTGGTTGGAAAGGAAAAAGTTCCTATCCAGACAGCGATAGCTTCTAATGAAACGCAGAGTGCGGCATTGAACTTCATGGAAGCCCAATGGGGATTGATTTGGGTCAAGGTTTGGTTACCCGTGAACCATCCTATGATCGCCAGTATACTGATTCCAAAAACAAGTACCGAATTTAACCGGGTCCAATTCCGCATATTGGACTCGAGGAGCGAACCCGATTGGGTTTCTAATCCCGTCACGGATTCTCCTCAATGATGTCCATCAATTTATCGATGTCGATAGGTTTTCTGAGATACCCTTTCATACCAAGCGGGCTTAGTCCTTCCCAATCTAAGTCGACAATGACCCAATCCGGCTGGAAAATCCTTAACGCATTCAACCCTTCAGAACCGCTTCTTGCCACCTGCGTGGAAAAACGTTTCCCAAGTATCGCTTGCGATGCCAGTAACACGATTTTATCATCGTCCACGCACAGAATTTTTAGCTTTTCGGTCGAGTTCCTTATTCTGCTGGACATGTTTTTGCTCCCGGGCCAATTATACGCTTTATTTCGGTTTACGGAGACATTTGATAGAATTTGCATAGCCTATACCGCCCCAGTCCAGGAGTGATCACCAGCCATCAATAAACGAAGAGTATTCCTGAACGTTTTTGCATCAAATGGTTTTGGCAGGAATGCGTCTTCCCGTTGAATCTGACCTTCTTCGATTAATACTTCCCGAGAATAGCCGGACATGAAAACAACTTTCGTTTCGGGGTGGGTTTCTCGAATGCGACGAGCGACTCCTGGTCCTGATCCCTGCGGCAGGCGAACATCGGCCAGAAGCAAATCGATTTTCCCCGGACAAGCATCCACCACGACAACCGCTTCCTCTTCAGTCGCGGCCACCAGAATGTTAAATCCTTCTAGGGAGAGAAATATCCGAATTACTTTGAGCACCATTTCCTCGTCTTCAACAACTAGGACTCTTTTTTCGGAAACAGTCGAATCCATTGGTTCGATTATTTCCGATTGATTAGGAAAATGGTTTGAATAGATAAATTTTTTCATTCTACAACCTGCTTTATCCCAACCTCATGCAGGTCGGCGCTTCTATCATCGCACAAAAAGCGAACGAGAACATCAGGCTAGGGCGCTATTTATTTCCATTCCTTTCCCTAGCCGGTATATAGGGAAATGACCTACGTTTTGAAGAAGGTATCCCGATGGAAAAATCCCCCGACCATGCGATAATAGAGCTATGGGAATGCAAAAAATAAAGTGGTCCCTTTTATCGGCTGGATTGATCTATGGCGCTCTCTGTCTGATCAGCGTCAATTTCACGGCGCGCCCCGGAAATTTTGCAATCTTTTGGCCAGCTAATGGATTTTTTCTGGGTTGGATGTTGTGTCAGCCCGCACCCTCCAAAATAGGGTGGGTAATCGTACCTGCGATCTTTTCCTTTGCCTCCAACCTAATTCTTGGCACCCCGCTGATTGCTTCGATTGGGTTCACCTTTGCAAACGGGATGGAGCTTGTCATCGCATTGCTTTTACTGCGCCGGCTCAAAAAAACCACGGATTTTATCAAAAGCCTGGAAGGAATGGTTGGATTTTATGGCTTAGTCTGTCTTGGCGCCTCGATGATTGGTGCGCTGATTGGAAGCGCAACCATTTTCTTCGTCTTTAATGGGCGCTACTGGCCGTCTTTTTTTGCATGGTTATTGGTGGATACTGCCGGCATGGCGATTACAACTCCCGCTGTAATTACATATTTCAAATCCGAATATGCATGGGAAAGGTCCATTCGAAAACGAATAGAATTTATGGGTTGTACAGCTCTGGGCATACTGATTCTCGTGGTAGCTTTTATGGAAATGGAAACCGTGCTATTTTCGTTGCCTCGGCCTTCACCCTATTTCATCATTCCCATCCTCGTTTGGTCTGGCGTACGATTTGGAATGCGAGGGGTAACTATTCACTTGCTTGGAGTATATGCCTTTGTGACTTGGTGTGCAGTCAAAGGTTTCGGTCCGTTTAATATTGAAGGGACTCTGAATATTCGGGGTCTAGTTTCTTTGCATCTTTTCCCACTCGCCGCTGCGGTCAGTTCTCTTGCACCCGCAATTTTGCTTGAATCCCAACGAGCCATTGCAGTGCGCTTAAAGCACCGTGATTCCCGTTATGGCGGATTATGGAATAGCAAACTGATTGGGATTTACATTACAGATCTTAAGGGAATTATCCGTGAAGCGA
>JAYSRH010000394.1:0-2991 GCA_043721115.1 Fibrobacteria bacterium
CTTGTGGATGGGAACAGACCGCGTCGCTCATCCCTGGCTACATAATGGGTGAGTCGACGGATTCTCGAATACCTAACCGATACATCATGCGTGTATTCCGTATCATCGCCGGGCATTCCAACAGAGGCCACAGTGTCGAACAGGCCCACAAACCATACCTTTTCAAACTGAAGTTTGCGCGTCGTTTCCGCAGAGGAGGGTGGAACCCATGTATTCGCAACGACACCGTAAGTGGGAGTCATTCCGGGTTTACTTGCTTCGTGGTCGAAAAAGTAATTGGTAAAGGCCAGCACAGTGGCGCTTCCCCATCTAAATCCAAAGAGTAGGTTGCTCCCGAACATCGATTAAGTAGGAATTCCGCGAATCTAGCAGGCTTTTTCGTTAATAGGAACAGGGGCCCGACCCCAAAAAGGCCGTCTTCGCCGTTTTATTGATATGGCTGCAATCGCTTTTGTCGAGCAGCAGGATTTTTAAACTCACGCTGTCATGGGGGAAAATAGTGAAATGGAAGGCGTATTTTTGAAACATCGACCGTTTGGGGAGGCGGGAGAGTACGGGGATTTTAACGTAGCGGGAGGGAGGATCCTCCACATGTGGGCCGCGGTAAACTTCGTAGCCATCTTCATCAACTGTGATGTATTTCGGATCCAGTTTTGCATATTCAAAAAATTCCTGCACAGCAGAATCTGGGATGGGTGCAGAGACACCAATGTTAACGGCATCACCATCAAAGGCTCCTGCCATGAAAGAATGCCGGCCAAACATTAAGGACGCAGCGTGACTTCTATCCAAAGTGTCGGTGACGGTAATATCGTATACAGCGTAATATGGTCCGAATGAAAGGTCATATCTAAATAACCACAATGCACCCAAGGTCAGCAAGGGTATCATAGTTATCAAGATTGGTTTTTTGTTTTGCATTAGGGTGTGCCTCGAAAAAGGATGTTTCGTTGGCTAGGGTCTATTCCCACCAATTGGCCCACTAATATGAACAGGGGCCCGACCCCAAAAAGGCCGTCTTCGCCGTTTTGTTAATATGGCTGCAATCGCTTTTGTCGAGCAACAGGATTTTTAAACTCACGCTGTCATGGGGGAAAATGGTGAAATGGAATGCGTATTTTTGAAACATCGACCGTTTGGGGAGGAGGGAGAGGACGGGGATTTTTACGTAATGGGAAGGTGGGTCTTGGACTGGAGGGCCAGTGTATGTCCCATTTCCATTTGAATCAATAGTTAGGAATTTAGGATCCAGTTTTGCATTTTCACCGAATTCTTGTACAGCAGAATCTGGGATCTGTGCTGACACTCCAATGTTGACTGCATCACCCTCAAATCCGCCGCCCGAAAAGGAATGGGTACCAAACTTGAAAGCCCCACGACGACTATATTCCAAAGTGTCTGTAACTGTGATGTCATAAATTGCATAATAGGGGCCAAATGAAAGGTCGTATCGAAACAACCACAATGCACCCACTATCAAGATGATTATTAAGGTTATCCATAGGGGTTTTTTGTTTTTCATTTAGGTACGCCTCGGTATAGGACGGTTCGTGGGCTGGGGTTGATACCCACAGATTCGCCAATGCCTTTGGGATCCATCAATCCCAGAGAATTGTGGATATAAGGATAGATTTCATCCTTGAAATTCGGATGATTAACATTAATCAAACTATTAAATGTCGATTCCGATTCGAAGGATTTCCAAAGGGAGCAAAGTGCGGGTGGAATGGAAAATAAATCCAATGCCTCTTGGACGGTAATAACCTTTACATCTGGTATCTTAAAAGTAGTCCAGCCATTTTCTGGACTTTCTTCGAGCTTTTCATTTTTTAAAATGGTATCGAAAGCATGCTGGGCTGCTTCTGGTGAAGCATCAATTTTATTTATCCTATACATCGGCACATCTGCATTTTGGGCAGCATTGTACATTGCCCAGCCCGCCACTCGTGACAAATAGTCACCCTTGTTTGTTTTAGCATGAAGGGCGACTTGCGTATTGTCTTGACCTTGCTCATGGGTTAAAATGGGCTTATTCTCAAGTTGTTCTTCATATCCACCGCCCACATCCGAATGTGCTCCGGGGAAAGTCTTTTCCTCCCAACCCGTGGGCAGAGTCGCGCCCAGACTACTCCGAATACTCGTGCAGGGAAATAATCCCCGGCGTTCATCCCTAGCTACAAAATGAGTCACCTTACGAATTCGCGAATGCCTCACTGAAACGTCATGGGTGTATTCCATCTCATCACCCGGCATCCCAAACGAGGCGACAGTGTCGAATATTCCCACAAACCACACCTTTTCAAAACCACGTTTTTTAGCAAGTTCCTTTGGACTTGTAGTATTGGTTTGTGGCGGGGGTAAGCCGAAATTAATATTAGAACCAGGAGAAGCCGCACTATGGATTGGGTTACTTGCACCTTTATCGAAGACGTGATTGATAAAGGCCAAGGCCGTTGCACTTCCTCGGCTAAATCCAAAGACCGAAAGTCGAATCTCACATCCCAAATGCTTTTCCGTGACCTCTTTCAAACTTTTCTCTGCTCGATGAATGCGATCATAAATACCGCGGCCATTAATCTTCCCTAGAACGCCATCCGATTTCTGCCAATCCCCTGTACCAACGCCTTCAAGATAAAAGGCATATCGCGTTTTGTCGTCATGCTGATATAAATCATAGAGTTTAGACACATTGGTATCGTGTTTTAATGGCCGGTCCCGGTCTCGATTGTTGTCTGTGCCGTCGAAGAAAATCCCCACATGAATAATTTCCTCCTTTGGCTTGTCCGCGCCCTTTTTTCCATGCCCAGTCTTTTCTATTACCAATCCATCGTAAAACGTGCACCCAAAACCAGCCGTCCTCCGCTTTCCCTCCTGTGCCACTTGGCGTTTACACGCTCCAGCGTCCCCGTTGGCACATGGATAATAAATTGGAAAATTCTTATTCGACTTAACCAGCAACACAGCTACCCGCCGATTCGCATCTGTTGCCTC